>JBFFMO010000015.1:0-16019 GCA_041554035.1 Allomicrovenator sp.
TAGAGATCAATGGGGTACAAGAACCAGTGCCCAAACGGCACCAAGGCGGTCAGCAAGCTGGCCGCAAATGCAACGATGAGAAGGGTTATGGACGGTCTATCTTTCATGGAGTCACCTCACCGCCATACAACATGACACCTCGACGATCGTATTCCTTGACCCTACTGGAGGCACTCAAGGTCGAGGCGATCGATGAAGCCGTCGCAATCGTCATCGATGCCGTCGGCGCAATCACGCTCGAACGTCGATGATGGTTCGCAAACCTCGGTCGGCACACCGCACGCGGCGAGCACGTTCAAGACGCCTTCGGTCGAGATGGCGACTTCGTCGCAGAGCAACGGACACAGCTTGATCGTGGTGCCTTCCACATAGAAGCCGCGGTCTCCGCAGAGATTCGCGGCAGTCTTGCTGACCAGTTCGGTGGTGTCGGCCGGAGTCGCCTTCCACTCAAGTGCGATGCCATCGGTCAAAATCTGTTGACCTGCTGGCGCGTCGGGCAACGCGATTTCACAACCAATCTTGGATTGTTCGATCACACCCTGTGCAATCTCGCGGAAAACCACATCGTAGGAATCAAACGAACAGACCGGGAAGCGAAGCCCACCCGTCGCGATCGAAAGTTTCTGATACTCAGGAGCCGCATCTTCGCCGGTTGGGCAGGTCGAATTCACGATCGCATCGGTCGGAAGCCAAGCGTTGGCGCCGTTATCATCAAGTCCGATGATGCTATGAAAGACGTAGTTTCGTTTGCCCGCCGTTCCAAATTGATTTCCCAAAGCAAAGAGCTGTGTTTCAAAATTCGCCGCGTTCACACTCGATCCGTCCGGGAAACTCCCCGTCGGATCATCATCGGTGATCTCGACGATGACCTTGAAGGCATCCTCACGCAGCCACTCTTGATAACCAGTCGGTGCAAAGTCATTCTTGTCCCGGCTGCCATACGCTTGAATCAAGGCCTGCAACGAGTTGTGACTGCCGATCTGGAGATCGTAATGGAAGAAGTTGGCCGTGTTCACGGGCGCATTTGGCGGAGGATTGCAGGTACCGCCCGAAAGCGGCTCTGAGACGCAGACGTCTTCGTCTTGCCAGTCGCCGTGGCTCGTCACCATGATCACACGGAAATCCAGACCGCTGGTTCGGATAATATCCGCGAAGCTTGCATTGATGTTTTCGCCGACTGAACGGGCTTCGTCGCTCATCGAACCCGAATTATCGATCACAAAAATGATGTCGACAGGCTTTTCTTCAAGGCTCGCTGAATAGCGCTCAAACCCACACGGCACATCGGACTCGTTGGGATTACTTCCCGAAGTCGTCTCCGATCCGTCCAAAAGGCCGTCGCCGTCGGTATCTGCGGCCAGAGGATTGGTCCCCAGATTCCGTTCTTCGCCGTCGGTCAGGCCGTCGCCATCCGAATCAGGATTATTGGGATCGGTCCCAAGAATCGCTTCATCGGCATCTGAGACGCCGTCACCGTCGGAATCCGTGGCCGTGACGTTATTGGCTGTATTATTGGGCGTGTTGTTGGTTCCCGAACTATTATTTGTCGACTGCGAGGTGTCGTCGCTGCAAGCGCAAAGCACCAAGGCGATAGCAAGTAGAAGGTTTCTGGAAGTCACAAGTTCACCCTTAATCAGTTGATATACCCCGTGAGTGTATCGGTAATTCTTTGTGTTTTCCACCCGGAGAAGCTGCAAAGTTGCGCCATACATAGGTGTGTGGTAATTCCTCACGTCGTGAACTGACGCCCGAATTACCATCCCAACTCGAACGAGTGGAGCCACATGAGCAAGGCGCGAACGCCGTCTGGAAGCTTCATCAGCTGCCTAATGGCCCTATTGCTGACGGTCCCGAATCCTGCCTTTGCGCAAGGATTCGAGTTTGGCGAAGATGACACTGCAACCAAAACCGAAACGAAATCGAAGTCCAATGACGACGATGACGATGGAGGTCTTGAGTTCACTTCCGACGACTTGTCGGAGGAAGACACCAAGGTCGAGGAAAAAATCCCTCAGGTGGCAGTGGTCTCGATCCCAAGTGACGATAACGATCCCGAGCGACGCGCCGAAATTCAGGCGAAGATGCTTGAGTTTGCCAAGTCGGTCCCAAAGATCCTCGTGGCAGGCCCGGAAACCATTTTGCCTGGACTTCAGGGTCGTGACATCGCCTCGTGCGTGACCGACCCAATCTGTCTTGGTTCGGTGGGTGACGAAGCACAGGTCGACCGAATTCTTCTGACTCGGGTCAAGTCTGGGCCGGAAGGTCTTCAGCTCGACACCGACTATTTTGAAGTCCAAGACCGACTCTTCATCCGTTACGACTCCAAAAAAGGTCTCAGCGGAACATCCGACCTTGTCGAAGCCGTCGTGCCTTCCATGAAGAACGTCCTCGATATTCGTGATGGCTCGGGCAAACAAACTTATGTCGGCAAAGAAGACTCCAGCATGGTTCAGAGTATCGTGGCCTACGGTGCTGCAGGACTCGCCGCCGCTTGTCTGGGTGCCGGAATCTATTATGGCATGGATGCGTCGTCGCAAGTCGATGATTTTGAAGCCGCTAAACGTGCGGACGGGACCTACCCGTTTTCGCAAAAGAAGGCTCAGGACATGATCCGCGATGCCGAGAGCAGCGCCACCACAGCCAACGTTTTCTACGGTTTGACCGCGGCTCTGACTGTCACTAGCGTGGTGTTCTTCCTGATCAAAGGTGGCTCCGATGTCGCCAACGATCAGGAACGGACCATTAATGATTTTCATATCAGCCCGGTGATAACCGAAGCTGGTGCCGGCGTTGGCGCCGGATTCACGTTTTGAGGACAGTCATGCGCTTATCTCATCTAATTGCCGTTGCAAGTGTAAGCCTTGTCGCGGGCCTTTGGGCCGGTTGCACGGTCGACCTCACGGCGGAAAACGACGGCGAATTCCCATGCGTGACCAAAGCGGATTGTCTGGACGGCTATGAATGCGGTCCCGACAGTCTTTGTTATAAGGTCACGATCGATCCCATCCCGGGCTGTACTGACACCGACGGCGATGGTTACGGCGTGGGTACGATCGAGGAACGCCAAAAATGCACGCTCTGCGCGAATTCGGGCCTCTGCGATGAAGACTGCGACGATAACGACAAAACACGCAGTCCCGGTGCTGGCGAAGCCTGCAACGGTCGCGACGACAACTGCAATGATGAGATCGACGAGCCAACCACTTGCGCGAGTGCACAGGATTGTCAGGCTCTCAGTCCCTACATCCCTGCAAACACGTCGGTGACCTGCGAAAACCAGCAATGCGTGGTCAAAATGAACACGCAGCTCTGCTTCAATGATGCGGACCCGTGTCCTTGCAACGCTGAGCCCATCGCGTGCACCGCAAGCATGTACGAGCCCGTTCCAGACCCCTCCGAATGCATCTGAAAGAGCCGTCAGGCCGATAGGCCTGCGGCGTTTTCGGTTTTCGTACGCACTGATTTGGTGCGTACGACTCGAAGAGCCGGGCTCAACAGCCTGTCCTGAGCTCGCGCAACCCCTTCAAACCCAAGCAACATCCTAGGCAAAGCGCTCGACGAGCGCTTTCGTCTTGAACAAGCCATTCGACAAGATAGGATGGAACCTGATCCTTGTTAAATCTGGGCGGGAGGTCTTGTCATGCGCTTATCTCATCTTATTGCTCTTGCCGGCGTAAGCCTTGTAGTGGGTCTTTGGACTGGTTGCACGGTTGACCTTGGGGTTGAAGATCCTCCTGGTGGATTCGAATGCTCCACCGACGACGATTGTATCGATGGCTTTCAATGCCGCGCTGACCTTCATTGTTATGAATTTACGACCGTTGAGCCGTTTTGCATCGACAACGATGGTGACGGTTACGGCGTCGGTACCATCGAAGAACGACAAACATGTTCGCTCTGCGAAAGCCAAGGCCTTTGCGACGAAGACTGCGACGATAGCGACAAAACTCGCAATCCAGGTGCGGGCGAAGCGTGCAATGGTCGCGACGACAACTGCAACGATGACATCGACGAGCCAACCACTTGCGCCAGTGCACAAGATTGTCAGGCCCTCAGCCCCTACATCCCGACCAATACGTCGGTGACCTGTGAAAACCAACAATGCGTGGTCAAAATGAATAATCAGTTCTGCACGCCTGCACGCAGCGATTGTCCATGCGCTGAGCCTGTCGCGTGCGAAGCCGGCGCCTATATGACTCTTGCCGAGTGCCTCTGATTGAGGCCGTCGGCGATGTCGGTTGTCGGACCTGACTTCCTGAAACCTGACTCCCTGAGACCTGACTCCCTGAGACCTGACCTCCTGAGACCTGACTCCCTGAGACCTGACTCCCTGAGACCTGACTCCCGAGACCTGACCTCCCGAGACCTGACCTCCCGAGACCTGACCTCCCGAGACCTGACTCCCTGAGACCTGACTCCCTGAGACCTGACCTCCCGACACCTGACCTCCCGAGACCCGACGGCCTGAAACCTGACTCCCGAGACCTGACCTCCCGAGACCTGACCTCCCGAGACCTGACCTCCCGAGACCTGACACCCAATTTCGATGGAGCCTGATCATGCGCTTATCTCATCCTATTACGGTCATTTGTGTTGGCCTTCTTTTAGGTCTTTGGACCAGCTGCGCAGATGACGGTGGGGCCACTCCCACTGGCTGCGTTAACAACGAAGGTTGTTTGGAAGGGTATGAATGCCACGGCAACGGCCTTTGTTATGAGAACGCGATCGTCGACGAAGTGTTTTGTATCGATAACGATGGCGACGGCTATGGCGTCGGCACCATTGAGGCTCGCCAAAAATGCCCTTTATGCGAGAGGCAGGGTCTTTGTGGTGAAGACTGCGACGATAATGACAAAACTCGCAGCCCCGTTGGTGGCGAAGCCTGCAATGGTCGTGACGATAACTGCAACGGCGAGGTCGACGAGCCAACCCCTTGCAACAGTGCGTCAGATTGCCAGGCCCTCACTCCCTACATCCCTGCGAACACGACGGTGACCTGTGAGAACCAGCAATGCGTGGTCAAAATGAATACGCAGCTCTGTTTCAATGGCGCGAACCCGTGCCCGTGCAACGCCGAGCCTGTTGTGTGCGAAGGCAATGCCTATGCGGCTGTTCCTGCCACCTCCGAATGCATCTGAGGGGCCGTCGTCGGTTGTCGGTTTTCGGTTCTCAGTTTTCGGGCGGGCAGATTTGATGCGTCGAGTGAACCGCAATGCAGGCCATAGGCCTGCGGACCAATCACCCTGACCGCCTGAGACCCGACCTCCCGACACCCGAGACCTGACCTCCTGAGACCTGACCTCCCGAGACCTGACCACCTGAAACCCGACCTCCTGACACCCGATACCCGACAACCGAAAACTGAGTTATCCTAGACTCATGCAACCCACCCCAAATCCCACCGACATCACCGGCAAAACGCTTGATGGGCGCTTTCGCCTTGAGCGCGCGATCGGTCAGGGTGGGATGGGTACGGTCTACGAGGCCACTCAGCTTTCGGTCGGTCGAAAAGTCGCGGTTAAGACGATTCGGGCAGACGTCATCAGCCCCTTGGTCGAGGGGCGCTTCATGCAGGAAGCGCGCGTTCTGGCCGATATTCGGCACGCAAACGTGATTCAGCTCGTGGAATTTGGTCGAGATCCCGATCTGGATGTCCTCTATTTCGCGATGGAGTTTGTGGAAGGGTCTTCACTGGCCAGCGTGATGCGGCAAGGGGCGTTGGCCCCTGAATTTGCGCTCGAAGTCGCTCGGCAGATTTGTTCCGGGCTTGCTCAAGCGCACGCGGCCGGGATCATTCACCGTGACCTCAAACCTGAAAACGTGATGCTGACGGTCAGCGCCGAGAGCACGCTTCAGGTGAAATTGCTCGATTTTGGGATCGCACAGGCGGTTGCGGCCGAGACTCGCCTCACCGCAACCGGCGCCATCACAGGCACCCCCCACTACATGTCGCCCGAGCAGGCTCAGGATTTCAGGATCACTGCGGCCAGCGACCTCTACAGCCTGGGCGTGATTCTGTACGAGATGTTGAGCGGCAACCTTCCCTTCCGCGCAGACACGCCGCTTGCGCTGCTTTTTAAGCACGTTCAAGAACCGCCCGTGCCCTTGGATGAAGTGACCTCAGGTCTGCCGGAAGGTATCTCGGATCTGGTCATGGACTTGCTTGAAAAGGCGCCGCACACGCGGCCGTCAAGTGCGACCGAAGTCGGCCGACGAATCGACGAAATGCGCCGACGACTGAAGATGCCAACGCTTGAGATCGAAGTCGTGGATGGTTTGCCGACTTTTGGTGCGTGGAAAGCCACCAAACACTCGGAACACGAATTTCAGCACCCCAGTGCGCTGGTGGCTCAGGTCGAAAGGTCCAATAAGCTCACCTGGCCAAACTTAGTGGGCCTGCTGCTTTTCATCGGCGCGACCGTCGGCGGCTTATATCTAAGAAACGACACCATCCCTGAGACTGTCCCAGAACCGCCCGTGGAAAAGATTGAGGCGCCACAGCAGGGAATTGTCTACATGCTCGCAGCAAAGCATATAGAGCTCGCCCAGCGCTCTGCGGTGGAGGAGTTGGCGCTCTATGCAGAAGAATCCGAGGCGATCGAGGAAGTCGACACCCCGTCGCCTCCAAAAGACGCAAAACCTGCCGGATCGTCCCGCGAAGTCGTGACAAAAACCACCAAGGTCGAAAACCAACCTGAAGCCACGCCCAAGAACCAAAAGACACGCACCGTCAACCCCGCCGGAGTCATTCAGACCACCGTTCCGCCTATCGACAGTGCGACTTTGGCGATGCGTAAATTCAAGGCGGGCGGCACCTGTGACGGCACCCAACACTGCATCTTCGAGAGCTCCGAAGCCCCTGGACATGTGGCGTGTCTGTCGAAATCGACCTGCAAGGCCGACTGCATCATCGGAAACTGCAAACAGTATTGCCTGGATGAAGCGACGTGCGAGTTTTCATGCACCGGTGGTGGATGTCAGCGTATGGCGATTCCCACCGCAAAAATGACTGAAAAAGACTAGGCCGAAGCGGGTCGAAGCTTGCGATAGAAAAACGCGCAAACCGCGATCGTTGCTAGCGCAATCAGCTGGCTTGTACTCAGCCCCAACGCCTCGCCGCGAGGATCGGCGCGGATGAACTCGACCATGAATCTGGCTGAGGCGTACATCATCCCCATCACCAAAATCAGCTGCCCATCAAAGGTTTTACGCGGACGCAGCCAGAAGTAGACAAACGCAAAGATCATAAAGGCATAAGCGCTTTCGATGAGTTGGGTCGGCCAAACAGGCAGACTCGCCTGAATCCCTTGAGCCCATTGAGTCGAAAGCATGGCGTGCAGGTGGTCGAAGTGTTCGTTGTAGGCCGGCGAGCCCACCGGAAATCGAACGCCGATTGGGTTTTCGCACACGGCCCCGTAACAGCAGCCGGCTCCAAAACAGCCCAGGCGGCCGATGGCAATCCCAAGCGGCACGCCGTATCCGCCAAAATCCAAGACCTTGACCAGACGCATTCCGTTGCGCTTGGCGTACACCACCACAAAGGCAACGCAGGCGAGCAGTGATCCGTAGACGGTGAGCCCGCCTGCCCAGAATTTGAGCCAGCGGAAACAATCTTGCGCGGGATAACACAGCCCATCATTCGGGCTGCAGATGCTGCCGATATCACGACCGCCTTGTTGGGCGGTCATGCAGTCGATATTGCCCGAACATGGCAGGTTCGAGGCGAGCCAGCGGCCCTCAAGCTGAAAGGGATCGGTGCAAAGATGGACGTAGTCCATCAGGTAACCGTCCACAAACACATGCAACACGCGGCCGCCCGCGATGCCCACGATCAAAAGCCAGATGACAAAATCGGCGTATTGTCTTTGTTCAAAACCCGCAGCGTTTGCGTCTTTCCAAGAAAGACGGGCAGCCAGGATAAAACCCAGCATCAAAGCTACAAAGTAGGTTGGAATCGTGAATCGAAGATCGCCGTCGAGTCCGACCCACCGACTGTCAAAGAGGGTGGGAAACAAAGAAACCTCAGGTGGACTCGGCCGATTCGGCCTCAATCTTAGGGGCTTTTTTCGATTTGATGGCGTCGATGATCATTTCGATGACCATCAGAGAAACACCAATCACGATGAAAGAATCGGCGATGTTGAAGGTGGGCCAACGGTAGACGTCGGTCCATTTCCACACGATGAAGTCGATCACGTACTCGTAACGAATTCGGTCGATCAGGTTTCCGATGGCACCGCCACACACGAAACTCAAAGCCCAGACCAGAAGCTGCTGTTGCAGGGCGACACCACGAAGGATCCACAAAATCACGAGCACCGCGAGGATGCTCACGACGATGAAAAACGGAGCGCGCACGGAATCGGGCGCATTCGCCAAAAAACTAAAAGCGGCGCCAGGATTGCGTGTGTACTGGTAGTCCCAATGGTTAGGGATCACGACGACTTCACGCCAACGCACTTCGAGCTTCTGCCCGGCCTTGACGGTATCACTCGCCCGAACGGCAACAGCCGCATCGGTCGTGGTCGAGAATGCAATGCGCTTGAGTTCGTCCTCGGTATTCGCTGGCGCAAACTCGGAGGCGAGGAATTCCTGAACGGTTTTGCCGTCGGCTTCAGGCGGCACATCCAATTGGATGAAGTGATTAAAAGACCCTCGAGACGTCGCAAGGCGATTCGAAGCAATATCTTTCGTCCACTGGTCCAGACCGACCGCAACTACGATGATCACTAGGACCTGCGCAAACTTAAGCAACATCTCTCGATTCATGGCACGCTCAGAAAAAATACGAATTAGTGAGTACCCGTCTATAAAGGCCCCGTCCAGTGCTCATTATTCCTGATTCGCCTCGCGCCTTTCGACGTCGAGCTCCATCAGGTCATAGGCACCCACGACGTTAGGAAAGATCTCCCGAGCGTCCTTAACGAAGATATCGGGACGCGGATACTTCTGCGAAAGATGGGTCAGGACCAACTTTTTAGCCCCGGCCTCAAGTGCACATCGGGCCGCATCGCCAGCGGTTGAGTGGCCACGTTCATGAGCCAGCTTTTCATCGCCAGATGGGTACGTCGCTTCGTGAATCAACACGTCCGCATCGCGGGCGAGCTCGATGGCCGCCGGGCAAGGCGAAGTGTCGGTACAATACGCGATACGCACGCCTGGGCGAGCCGGACCAAGCACATCAGAGGGCTGAATCGTTCGGCCGTCCTCGAGCACGATCGTTTCGCCCTTCTGCAACCTGCCAAACATCGGCCCCGCAGGAATCCCGAGTTCACGTGCCCGCTCAAGGTCGAACCGACCGGGCCGTGGATCCTCGATATACACGTAGCCCCAGGTCGTAATTCGATGGCGAAGTGGATGGGCCTCAATGCGAAAGCCGTCCCCTTCATAAACAACACCTGGGCCCTGCACTTCATGGGTTTTGACCGGAAACCCCGGCCACAAGATCTGAAGTTCTCGCAGGGTCTTGAACCATTTTCGCAGGCCGACGGGGCCGATCACATCGAGCGCCTCGGTGCGTTGATTCAGAGTCAGCGAGCCGATAAAGCCCGGCAAACCATTCACATGGTCCCCGTGGAAATGCGTTAGCAAAATCCCACGAAGCGAGCCTTGGCGCACCGGTGCACGCTGCAATTGAATTTGAGTGCCCTCGCCACAATCGAACATGAACAGGTCGCCGTCTCGAAAGAGAACAACCGATGAAACGCCACGAAATGGCGTCGGTTTTCCGCTTCCCGTCCCCAGGAATACAAGCTTCAACATCGTGGCTACCAAATCATAGGGCCGGCCCAAGGCCGTTCTAACAACCGACTAGAGCCCGAAAGACAACGAAATCGTCTGTCCGTTTTGGACAAAGAGGAAACGATCCGGGTGTTCTTCCCATGTCGCTTTGCCGTCCTTCAGGCGCACGAGCTTGTAAGCGAATACAAGCCCGGATGGCAACGACAGGTTGAGGGCCAGTCGACCGTTCTTCTTCGAAAAGGTCGGGGCATGGGCGTCAGGGGACCAATTTCCGAGCTCGGGGCCTGAACCCACCAGCATCAACGACTCCCCTGCTTCGAGTTCCAAGCCGTCGACAACGACCTCGATTTGAGTCGTCGTGATCTGACTCTTGGCCGCACGGTAGGCCGCCAAACGCTGGGCATCCGATTCCAAAATGGTAACAGTGGTCTGCCCGGCTGGCACCTCGACCTCGGTCATGTCGGTGCCAAGCTCTTTCGGAATCCTCACATTCCTAAGGCCCATGGTCGCGTTGACCACGATCAAGATAACCTCAGGTTTGGTGTCGTCCTGACTCACGCGCAGATACGCTAGAAAGCCGTCCTCGACCTCGAGCAGCACGTCCATTCCGTTTTGAAATACCGAACGCATGCGTCGTCGTTCCAACCCATCATGAATGGCACGCTGCAGGGGGTGATCGGCTTCGAAGTTCATGTCCGCGCGATTCTCGGGTTCCTGCCCACCTTCAAGGCCAGCCTCGGTGCCCCAGGTGAACGACGGCGTGCCGCGAGCGGTCAGCATGAATTGCAGCGCCTGTCGCACACGGCCCAAATCACCATTACATGCGGTCAAAATGCGAGGCAGGTCGTGATTATCGAGCAAGGTCACCAGGCCCTCGCGATGGGCGCCGAGCATGTCTCCGTAGAGCCGGTCTGCCGAAAGCACCGCCGCAAGTCTGGCTGGCGAGTGGTCTTTGCAAAAGACATCGACCATCGCGAAATGAAGCGGAAAGTCGAACATGGCGTTAAACCCGCCGTCCTTGGCGACAGCCGCGACGTTAGCGGCGTTCCCGTCCAGCAACTCCCCAAGCAGCAGAAATTCCGGACCGCCCGCGGCCTTGGCTTCGGCGTTAAAACGTTGCCAGAACGCGTTCGAGATATGTTTGACGGCATCAAGGCGAAAGCCCGCTGGTTTGACCTTTGGAATCCAGGCGAGTGTGCTGCCCGCAACCCAATCGTAGGCCTGTGGAACCGACTGATCGATGTCCGGCAGACCGTGCACATCAAAGGTCTGCACCTGATTCGTATCGTTCCAGTCCGTGATTCCACCATTGAGGTGAAACCACTCGGGATGACGTGCGACCAGCTCGGATTCGGGGGCGACGTGGTTCAAAACGACGTCCATCACCAGCCGCATGCCCCGTTTATCGAGTTCGTCTCGGAGTTCTCGAAGCAAAGCTTCGTCTCCGAAGCGAGGTTCGACCAACGACGGATCTTCAAGCCAGTAGCCGTGAAAAGCCCCATGCCCAAAAAACGGGTCCGTGCGCATTTTGAAGGTCGGTGAGATCCAGACGGTCTTGATCCCGAGCTCTTTGAGATGATCAAGGTGGTCGATGAGCCCCCTGAGATCGCCGCCATGAAACGCCTGTGGGTCGTTGAGATCGATCTTCGCGTCGTTGGCCGGATCACCGTTCGAAAATCGGTCGATCATCACAAAATACAGGGCATCACCAGAGCGGTAGAGGCCCGGAATCACGGGACGTTTTTGTTGGCGTACACGTGGCTCCAGCGCAGCTACAAAATGCTCCGCCCCAGCGTCGATATCCTTGATGATGCGCGCCTGACTCGCTTCGATCGCGAGCTTGGCCGACTGGCTTGGGCGGTCCACAACCGCCGAGTAAGTGGATTCGATATAACGAGGCGTAGAACCGACCTGCGAAAACACCGCGCGCATCCCGACCGGCCAGCGGAATTTCTTCTCGACCTTGGCCGGGGATTTCGCCCAAAGGTCGATGACCAGAGCATACTCGCTGGCGCCCCCTTCTATCGGCTCAAATCCTCGCGCTTGAAGGTTCTTGATAACCTCGGCCCTAAGACCCGCAGGAACCTCTTCATCGCCCAAAGGACCGGCGACTCGCCAGGTCACGACGATGGGTTCGACGCTGGACAGGCGGGTTTTCTGACTGGTGGTGGCGCAGCCAAGCGCCAAGAGAAATGCGAGAAGTAGAGAGTACAGGCGCCAGTTCATAGAGCTCCGATCAATTTGGCAAAACAACTTCAACGGAATCCACACCCGCCAGGAATCTATCGGCCGCCTGACCAATGCGTTCGGCCACGGCGAGTTCCACATAACGCAGGGCATCGGCCTCGTTTTGATGGTCAAAATCGAGGAATGCAGCAAGTTCAAATGGGCTGGTTTGCATGGTCCCATCGGGTTGCACGAAGGTCACTCTGCCCGTGACATTCCAACGAAACTTGCCACTCAAAAATGAGTAGAAACGCACTTCGGACTCAACGAGCATCAAGAAAAGTCCGGGATGCGCGGCCTGAATCACTTTCAGGCGTTGGTCAATAGACCGACGTGAGCGAAAGGCCTCAAAAAACGCATCCGCGGGTGGTTGCTGCACCAGCAAATTCCGTCGGCGAAGCTCGCCGGCTATCTTGTCGGAATACTCGGCAGGTACAGGTTCCACTTCGGCCCGATCGGGAAATTGCATCACAAAGACGCTCACCAGGGGCGTCTGGATTTTTGTGCGAACTGCCTGCTGGGCCCCAATACAGCCAAAGAGCGTCAGGCTCAGCGTCATCAACAGACAAAATAACGTACGTCTCAGAACCATGTTTCGACCTCGGCGGAGACCACGTGATGCCAGTGGCTTTCTTTCGTTCCGAACGCATTGAAATCATCGAGACTTTCGACAAAACCGTTTCCAAAAGCGTTGTTTTGAGTGCTGTATTGGCCACCGTAAAGCAGGCGGAATGAAGGTCTCGTAAAGATCCCCATTCCCAGCGGCTGTAGGACCGGACCGACTTTGAATTGAAAGGTCGTGCGCGTGTCTGAATCACCAAACTCAAGCCCGCGCGCGTCGTTTCGTCCATCGGTGCTCTGAAAAACAGAGTCAGCGCTAGACCGATAAATATTGCCGTTTAACGACTTCTCTTGAGCCAGGCTGGATTCGAGCAAGATGTGGGTCTTTTCGGTCAAATATCCCTGGAAGCGTGCAACCGTCGACATGACCTGACGGTTTTCGTCGTTCGACATGATCGAGTTGTCGTTGTCCCAGTGATAGCCCATGTAGGCGGACCAAGTCAGGTCGAGCCGCCCAGGCCAGAGGCGCAACTGCATCTCGTTTCCGACATTAATCTCAAATCGCTCGTCCGTAAGGTCCTCGACGTAGAAGACGTAATCTTCGCCCTCCCAGGTTTCGGTGACCGATGATTTGGGGTGTTTCTGCAGGAAGTTGGCGAAGAGGTTATTCCAAATCAAGGGCCCCATTTGACCAAAACCGACGTAGCCGATGGCGCGAAACGACGTGGCTGACGTCGAAAACGGCTCGGTAAACGGCCCCGTTCGCATCGGGTTTTCTTCGAACCAGCGGCGCGTGATTTCCCCGCGAAGGTACTGTTCGTAATCAATGCCCTGACCGTCTTCCAGCACGCTATTATGCGGCGCAAAACGGTTTCCTTCGACCTCGGGCTCATAATAAAACTGCCCACCGACGCCGACCTCGACCTTACCAAGCTTGAGTTTCGCCGTGCCACCAAAGGTCAATATCGGCGTGTACTCCTCGCCTTTGATATGCCAGCCGGCATCCCCGACTCCAAAGAGCAGGTCGACCCACTGACTCTGGTATCGTCCGGAAACACCGACGGTGTCGAAAAACACCTGGGCGGGACGAAAATCGTAGAGCCCCAGATCCCCGAAATAAGAGTCCAACGTGCCGATCTGCCAGGTAACGTCCTCGATCAGAACGTTTCCGGTCTGGGCGTAGAGCTGAGACAGGCGAAAATCACCGAGACTTCCCATGCCCGAATCAGCATTCATCACCGAGCCGCCTTCGATTTTTGCGTGAATCGAAGTCCACGGCGTGTTCGCCAGCGGATCTTGGGGCAGAAGGTCGTATCTGAGCTCCAGAGCCGCGTAGGGGCCCTCGTTCAGAAGGCGGCCGTAGAGGTTCCAAAACCCGAGGCGCCCGTTGCCGCCCTGAAGGTCAGGGCGCGCCATGATGCGCATATAACCGCCCGCAGAGAAGCGGCTCGGCTCCGGATCGGCTTGCGCTGGCATCGTCATCAGGCTCAGGCCCAAAAACATGGCCATTGCGATGCACGTCGACGTGGGGTGTCTTTGCATGCGTTTGGATCTCCAGAAATTGGCGTTTCTGGTAACACGAACCCCGCGCCACGCCAAGCGAACTAGGAGTTGGCTGCCGGGCGCAAGGTCACGACATTTTTGGGGGAATCCCAAGAATAGGTCGGGATGATGATCTTGAGTTCGTTGCGAACTGCCAGACTATCGTCGTTGCGGGCGGCGGCGATCAGGTGCTCAAGGCGATCGCGCAGCAGATTGAGCTCCGCGTCGGCTGTCTGACCCACAAAGATTTTTTCGTGGCGAGTCTTGTCCACACGCTCTTCGTCGAGCGTGAGCTCTTCGAAAAGTTTCTCGCCAGGACGAACGCCCGAAAAAATGATTTCGACCTGATCTTCGTGCAAACCAGAGAGCCGAATCATGTCCCGAGCAAGGTCAGCAATGCGAACCGGCTCGCCCATATCAAGAATGAAGAGCTCCCCGCCCTGACCGTTTGCGGCAGCCTGCAACACCAGCTGAGAGGCCTCGGGGATGGTCATGAAATAACGTGTCATCTCGGGGTGAGTCACGGTAACCGGCCCGCCATTTTTGATTTGCTCGGTGAAAATCGGGACCACACTGCCATTCGAACCCAAGACATTGCCGAAGCGAACCGCGCAATAATGAGTTGGAAAGCGAGAATTCAAAGACAGAACGTAGAGCTCTGTGACGCGTTTTGTGGCGCCCATCACCGAAGTCGGATTCACGGCTTTATCGGTCGACACCAGAATGAAGTTCTTGCAGTCAAATTCGGCCGCAAGGTCAGCGACGTTGCGCGTTCCCTGAACGTTATTGAGGACCGCCTGACATGGATATTGCTCCATCAAAGGCACGTGTTTATACGCGGCCGCGTGAATCACCACAGCTGGCCGATGAGTCTCGAAGACCCGTCGCATGCGTTCCCGATCGGTCACATCAGCGATGATGGGCTCAGCGTCCACCATGTGGTCGGCAAGTTCGCGATGAATGAAAAATAATGGGGTCTCAGCGCGCTCAACCATGATCAGGCGAGCGGGACTGAAACGCAGAAGCTGTCGACAAATCTCTGAGCCGATGGAACCGCCAGCACCCGTCACAAGCACCGTCTGGCCCTCAACAAATCGACCGATGGCGCCCGTGTCCAACCGAACCGGCTCGCGGCCCAGAAGGTCGTCAATCGAGACTTCACGCAACGCGTTCAGCGAAACATGCCCCTCAAGGATCGCTTCGACAGCCGGAAGAATCCTGGTCTTCACCCCGATTTCCTTCGAGAGATCAATCACGCGCCGAAGCTGTTCTCGACTCGCGGATGGCATCGCAATGATGACCTCTTCGATTTTGTGTTTCAGGACGACGGCTTCCAACGAGGACACCTGCCCCAGCACCGGAACACCATGAATTCGAAGACCGCGTTTGTAGGGGTCATCGTCCAAAAAGCCGATGGTTTTATAAGGCAGATTGCGATTTTTGGTGATCTCACGCAGCAGAGTCTCGCCCGTGTCGCCTGCACCCAGAATCAAGAGAGGACGAGTCCTCTCGGTGGTCTGAGTCGGCGTCTGTATCGCTTCGCGAAGGAGCCGGAGCGAGCCGCGCGCCGCCGCGATCATGAAAAGCGAAAGGCCGTAGTCCAGAATATAAATCGAGCGGGGGAAGATGACCGGAACGTGAATAAACACGTTGAAGGTCAGCAATAGCGCGCTGGCGATCGCCAAGGACCGCGCCAATTCCATGATGTCGTGCAGGCTGACGTACTTCCACCACCCGTTGAAGTTTAGAAAAGCCGCGAAGACCACAACTTTGGACAACAACGCCATCGGAAAGGTCGCCAAGATGACGGGCTGCCACTCCGATGGAAAGGTGAAGTCGAAGCGAATCAGGAACGCCGCCAAGTAGGCCGCCGCGAAGAGCGCAATATGCGCCGACACAACGATCACCATGCGTACTGCCCGAGGCAGCTGCGGAAGTTCCTCCAACCA
>JBFFMO010000016.1:0-15997 GCA_041554035.1 Allomicrovenator sp.
GGCGAGCTTTTGTGAGGTCTCCCAGTCGACCAGGGTTGCCGGGCCAGGGTGTAAATGCAGGACTTCGCGTGCGTCCAGCCAAGTCACCGCGTGGCCAAGTTCGGCCAGATGCCCGCAGAGCAGCTGTGCCGACCAGATTTCTCCAAAGCCAGAGACAAGGTCGAGGGCGTGATGCGGGACGGTCTTTAACAACCAAATCGCACGCAAGAGGTCTTCGATGTCGTCGAAATCCTTTTCGAGCCGAGCGACAAGGGCCTCGGCCTTCGCGCCGGTCATCAATTCACCCACGGTCTCGATGTGTTTGGCGCGCAGTTTTCGGAGTTCTGCGGCATAGGCCGCGTCACGGTGCCCGGCGAGTTCGACCAGCGCGATCAAGGCGTTCGTGACGCCTGACATGGCTGAGACGACTGCGGCTTGGCGGTCGGTTGACGAGGCACCGTCGAGGATAATTCTACCCACATTACGATAACGCTCGGCGCTTGCGACGCTGGTACCACCAAACTTATGAACAACCCACATACACGCTCCGTACAGAAATCGGGGCGCCAACATACATCGCGTCGAGTCGCTTCGCTATAGCGGTGAGCAGTCGGTGAGCGGTGAGCAGTTAGCAGTGAGCGGAGTCTGGAGTCAGATAGGCGTTGTGATTCGGTACGCGAGCCTGAGGCTGTTTTGTGATGGGTCCGCGAGCCCTATGGCTCGCTTGCGATTGGTCCGCGAGCCTTATGGCTCGCTTGCGATTGGTCCGCGAGCCTTACGGCTCGCTTGCAATTGGTCCGCGAGCCTTATGGCTCGCATGTGTCTGAATAATCGCATGGTCCTGCGGACCCATCGCATGCAGGCCATAGGGCCTGCGCACCAAGCGCAGCATCGTATGCGTGGGTACAGGTCACGGAGTCGCGCCTCCCGAAACCTGATTGCCTGAAACCCGACACCCCGCATCGACTGCAGACTGCTGACGGCTCACTGCTCCCTGCTCGCCGCTCGCTGCTCACTGTGGCTAGTCCACTTGCCGTTGGCTCGTAAGCGATCGGAAGGTGGATCTTCCGATCGAAGATTCATCTGACGGAGGGTGCGGCCTAGGTTGTTGATTTAAAGCCGGAAAGGCGAATTTGGAGCGCGTTGGTACGGGTGTTGCGTAAGAGAGGGGTATGATTGATACCAGCTACACCACCCGTTCTTTGATTCTCGTCTCCTTGTTCACGACGTTGTTCGCCTTTGGTTGCGGCGATGTCGAGGTAGAAGCCGAGCATGATGGGCGCGACGACGTCTTCATGACGGTCGACGGCAAAGCCGACGTCCCGAACACGATTCACGAGAATACGCCCGAAGCCCGAGCGATTCTTCGTGTCGTAAACACCTACTCTCGCCATAAATTGATCGAAAAAACCGATCTTTATTGGAGAAGCGCGGCGGAGATCACGGATTGGCGAGAAGGCCCGGATGGGCGCTTGAATACGGACGATGACCGGGTTGTGTTTACCCTGGCCGAACTCGATCATGTCCCTTTTGTGGGCAAAACAGCGTTCCAGCGCTTGCGTCGTTTTGTGAATGACGCCGATTTGATCATCTGGGACGAGGTCAAAATCTCGAACGAGATTCCTGTTCAAGTTACGAGCACCGAGTCGATCGTTGTTCGCGGCGATATTGCGGCACGCGCAACGATTGAGATTCCGCTCTTCGGTGCGCAGGGCGACCGTTTATTGCTGATGTTTCGCAAGATTTCCGACGCCAAATGGAATCCGAAAATTACGGTAAAGAATGCCGCGGGCGATAAAGTTGCGATGGTGAATCCCTGGGGGACCTCCGATGCGCGGCTGCCCGTCTTGAACGACGAGGTCGGTCGAGGTTGGGAGCTTGAAGACGACACGTCGTTGACGCTGCTGCTCGAAAATACCAACGATATCGCCGGAAAATTCGAGTTCTCGCTCGATTGTGTTGGAGGGCCTTGTTACCCCGACCAAGGGCCGGCGACGATCACTTACGACGATGTGCATGAGCTGCATAACGACGAATTGCGCACCGCGCTCGTGGAGCTTCATCAGGAAAGCCACCTCAAGATTTCGTACCACGATGCCCGGATGGAGATGTTTTCGTCGCTCGATAATGTCGATGGCAAAGTGCAGTGCGTCTACACCGGTAAATGGGTCGACACGTTGACGATTCCCTCCAATCTGCAGATGAACGCCGAACACACCTGGCCGCAATCACTTGGCGCAGTCAGCGGCGCTGCACGGTCGGACCTGCATCATATTTTCCCGGTGACGAGCATGGTCAACTCGACCCGCGGCGCCCATCCTTTCTGCGAAGTCGTTTCGGTGATCCGAGAAGTCGAAGGCGCGTTCCTTGGCTACGACAAGAACGGAGCACGTTGTTTCGAGCCCCAGGATGTTCACAAGGGAAATGTCGCTCGCGCGATGTTCTATTTTGCGACGGTCTATCAGCAAAATATCGACGACGATCAGGAAAGCGTGTTGCGCGCCTGGGCACAAGAAGACCCTATCGACGCTGCCGAGCGCATTCGCGCCGCGCGAATCGAAGTGTTTCAGGGATCAAGTCAGCCATTCATTCAGTGGCCGGAATTGCTGGCTCAAATCGACGATTTTTAGAGTTGGATCGGTCCGCAGGCCCTACGGCCTGCCGCGATTGGTCCGCAGGCCCTGCCGCTCACCGCTCACCGCTCACCGCTCACCGTGTCAGGTAACGAAGGTCGTAATCGAAATCGATCACGTTTTCGTAGGCCGACTCAATGCTGACAGTGGCAGACAACACGCTGTTTTGCGGTTTGATCACGACCTGAGCGTGCCAAGAACCGTCGGCAAGGAATTCGCACTTAAAGGTGGGATCGTTGTCGGCACAGCTCCTGCCGTTCCCGGTGATCACCAGGTTCACGTTGAAGAGGTCCGGGTCGCATTTGATTTTCGGCGTCAGGAACACTTCCAAGATGAAGTCGACGCTGTCGCAGGGCACGATATTCGTTTGGTATTTATCCTTAAGTTCTGTCGCGCACATCTCAAGTGAGTTCGTGAAGTCGATCGGGTTTGCCGTATCGCCTGACAGGCATCCGCCCGCACCGTTCCCACTTGGAAGGTAGTCAGAAAAACTGCCGTTATCATCGGGTGTGGTGCAGGTCGCGCTGAACACATCCACCACGCATGCCGAGTCAGGATAAGCGTTCTTCAGGTATGCGTACGAACCGTCGTTGGTGGCGTTATTGGTGGAATTATTCGTGGCGTTATTGGTCGAATTATTCGTGGCATTATTGGTCGAATTATTCGTCGAGCCATTCGTGGTGTTATTGGACGCGCCCGTCGTCCCGTTATTTGACCCCGAAGTCGTCGCGTTGTTTGAGACGTTATTTGTGGTGTTATTCGTGGTGCCATTATTGCCAATCGGCGCCTCGGTGGTGCAGGCGCCGGAGACACAATATTCTCCCGAGAAACAGTCTGATTGCCGGGTGCAGGTATTTGAGGCATCCGAACACCCCGTTAGTGCAAGGGCGGCGGCTATAAAGGTAATTATTTTCATTTTATTCTCGCGTCAAAAATCGGAGGTCGTATTCAAAGGCGACCACGTTTCCGAAATTCGGGGTGATATGTACATTCGCTGAAGTGACGGTATTGCCCGGCTCAATGATGCCCTGAATATGCCAGCTTCCGTCAGCATTCAAAGTGCACCGAAACGTGTCGCTCTGGTCTTCACAAGAGTGCCCAGCAGCCCAGACATCCAACGTGTAGAGGGCCGGATCGCAATTCACCATGGGGGTGATAAATACCTCGAGTACAAACGATTTGGACGAGCAAGTCGATAGATTGGTTTGGTACTTGTCGGTCGTTTCCGTCGTGCAGATCTCGAGGGTGTTCGTGAAGTCGATTGCGTTAAAGGTATCGCCACTGATGCAACCGCCGGCGCCATTCCCCCTTGCAAGATAGGTGTAGAACGACTCGTTATCGTCAGGCGCAGCGCAGGTCGCAGCGAATGGGTCCACGATGCAGGCCGACGTGGGGTACTTGGCTTTGAGTTCGGTGTAGGAGCCCTCGGTGACGTTGTTAACCGGGGTATTATTAACCGGGGTATTATTGACCGGATTATTCGAGGTGTTATTCGCCGAAGTGTTATTCGCCGAAGTGTTGTTCGCCGCGGTGTTATTCGAACTCGTCCCTTCGATGCAAAGCCCATCCAGGCAGGACTCGCCTTTGAAACAGTCTTTGTCGATCGAACAATCGGGGTCGCTTCCGCAGGCAGCGCTCAAATGGAGAAGGGGCGCGATGACGAAGGCGATTTTCATCGCTGCCTCACTTGGATCCTAAGGGTGTAATCGGATTGAAATCCTGACATCAGCGTCTTGAGTGCGACGTAGGAAAGCTGGGATTGGCGCTGGCCGGTTTTTGGAATCTGAATGCGGATCTCAGCGCCACCGTCGGTCGAGGTGCAGGCGGCTTCGGTTCCACAATCGAAGCTCAACGAGTCGAATAAAAAGAGAGTGTCCGCGCATTGTTCAGGGAACTCCAACGTCCAAATCAGTTCGATGTCGTTGTTCACGCAGGGAAAAAAGTCGATGTAGTACCAGTCTTCCTCGTCTCGGGCGCATTGCGTGGCGTTCAGCGAAAGGTCGAGCGGCACAAATGTGGAGGTGGTCGTGCAGCCAGACATCATGCCCGAAAGCCGCTCACCATCGATCCAGGTATTATTGGGTTCATACTCGTCTGCGGCGCATTCGCTGGTGATTCGGTCGACAACACAGACCTGATTGTTGGCATCAGGTAGATTCGTGGTGTCATCCCCCATGTCGGGCGTGCTGTTGTTGGTCAACGTCGCATCTTCACCAAGGTCCGGGGTGCCGTTGTCTCCGCCGTCAGCCGTGTTGTTCACGACATTATTTTGGCCAATATTATTGGTCCCAGAGTCGACGCGGACTCCCACCGTGCAGGCTCCATCGGAGCAAAACTCCCCCTGGAAACATTGGCTGTCCGCCGAACAATCAGAGGCGGCCGAACATCCCAAGAATGTGGCGCTCATCGAAATCAGTATCAAAAAACATAGGTACGGATTCATCAAACCTCCCGTCGAAACGGGCAAAAAACCAATGGACAACACACTAGCAGCTCATTTGGCCACGATACAAAGGCACGCTGCCTTCTATGACGAATGAAGAATAGCGGGCCGTTCGTCGAGTGTCCTCTGATTCTGGGATTATTCAGGTTCTTTCAGATGCCAGGTTTTAGTCCGGGCCGCATCGTCAACGCGCAATCCCTTTCGAGATGCGCCGATCCGTTGTAGAACGATGCGGCAAGTGAGGACCCATGATGAACGCATACCTGATACGATGTCTGCTCTCGATCCTGAGTGTTGGGACGGTTCTAACGCCCACGATGTCTTGGGCGCAGGCGAGCTCTTTCGAAGAGCTTTCGGCCGAGGATAAACAGCGGCTCGCTGCGTTGATCGATGCCGCCAAAAAAGACTACGACGTCGGTAATTTCGAGTCGTCATTGGAGGCGTTCCAGCGCGCTTACGATATTTATCCGCACCCCGATATCCTGTATCGCATGGGTCTTTGTTACGAACGTTTGGGTGAAGACGCTGCCGCGGTGCGCCTCTACAGGGAGTTTCTGGAAAAGGTGCCCAATGCTCCAGAACGTCCTCGAATCGAGAAGACGATCACGATCATTGAGTCGCGGATATCGCGCAGTGAAATCCGCGTCAGCACAGACCCGGAGGGGGCCGTTGTCTATATTGACGACAAGGCCAATGGCGTAGCTGGTTATACGCCGACGGCGTTGCCGGTTAAGCCGGGTAATTACCGGATCGTCGTGGAAAAAGAGGGTTTCGAATCGATCGAGGAATTGGTCGCTGTAGAATCGGGCCAAACCCTCCAGCTTCGCTATCAACTCAATGTTGGGAAGCCCGACGTCAAAAAAGCCGATGAGGCGCCGTCGAATCCGAATACACCCAAGGTGGTCGCTTTGATCGCCGTGGGCGCAGCGTCGGGCATTGCCTCCGCGATCTTTTTCAACGGTTATTCTTCGTCCTCGTCCGATCTCGATATTCTGGATCGGAAAAAAGACGCCGACAAAGACTCCGTGTCGCGCCAGGAATACGACGATACGCAGAGCTCCATGTACACCAACCTTGCGCTTGGAATCACGACCGCAGGTGTCACCGTGGGTGCACTGGTTTGGGCGTATATTCTTTGGAACGATCAGCCGACTCAAGTCGCGACGCCGACCATGGGTTGGCAGGACGGACCTCAGGTGGGGATGCAGTGGAGTTGGTAAGAGGTTTTGCCCGGTATCTGTACGTCCCCGATGATGGCGTCCTTTACTCCTGCGCGGTGGTCATGGCGATCGAGGACGCCTTGCGCGCCGCTGGTTTGGCGACAGGACCCGGTGGTGATGGTGCGACCTGGATGCCGTTTCGTCCTTGCGGTGAACTGGCGGATTTTTCGGCAGGATTGGGGCTGATTTACCCAACCATTGAAGTGGATTGTTTCGATCGTGCGCGTGAGTTTTGTGATTCGTTTTTGTCGCCCCGTGGCCCGTGGAGCCGATGCCCAGGCTGTGCGCACCTGGTGCCGAGTGACGGTACGGTTTTGACCGTCGAAGGTGAGATCGCGCTCGTGACAGAATGCGCCTCATGCGGTGCGGATTTCGAGCCCCTTTTATGGGAAGTCGCGAAATCGAGGGTGCTCTTTTCGTCCCGTCTGGTGGTGGCTTTGACTGCCGACTCGTCGTGCGGAACACGGCCTACGTTTCGGCAGGGATGTCCGAAATTGATACAGGTGGTCGAAGAGGTCGTCGGGACCGCGGTGCGCGAGATTCTGGTGGGCGGTTAGTCCCGGAATTTTAGGTACAACACCACATCATTTTGTCGAACCTCGACATCTTTGACGTTCACCGTTTGCGACGTGATCAAGGGCAACGGGAACTCAAATTGATCTTCCAAAATTAGAAGCACTGAGCGTCGAGCCCAGGGCAGGACGACCTCGGGGACAAGCTCGGTACGCAGCCAGTCGGAGGTGATGGATGCGGCGTCGATCGTCAGGGCGTCGATCTTGAGGGGAAGGCTTTGGTCTGCCCCAATCTGAGGGCGCAGGGTCGCGTGGGCTGACGTGGTCAGTCTCAGAAGTCGTACCAGAGTGCCCTGCACTTCTCCGTAGAGATCGATCGAGAGGTCCGTCCAGCTCACCACCACATCATTGGTGTTTGGGCGCAGAGTCAACGTGGGAAGAGAGCCCGGCGCCGAAACCGTCTGTATCCATGCGCCGACCGGGACCCACCCAAGCTCCAAATCATCAAGAACCAAGTCATCGGTCGCAAAAAGCTCGGCGTTTTCCTCGGGGCGTCGGGCATCCTCGAGTCCCCGGCAGACAAACCCACCCAGAGTCAGTGATTCCGCCAGGCGTTGCAGGGATGAGACCGAAACCGCCATGCCCAGATCTGCGCCCGAGGCGGCAATCTTGGCGGGCAGAATGGCTTGGGTTGTGACCGTGTCAGCTGGATTGCTTTCCACAGGCGGAGCGCAAGGGGCTCGCTGGGCGAGTAGGCCGAGGTTCAATGAGGCTTCAAAACCATCGGCCGAAAGCGTTGCGGGTGTGGATTCATCGATCACGACCCCGATGCTGCCTCGTCGGTGTTCAAACACACTTACTCGCCTCAAAGAGGCGGCGTCGGTGATGACGCCGATCGTATCCAGCGGGCGCATGAGCATGGCGTCGACGGTGGATGAAACGAAGCCCTCTTGCAGGTATTCGCTGAGCCGTGTGGACAGGGTGATGCCGTCGCTATCACGGCGGGTGGCGTCGATGGAGCATGCGCCCACGCGTGTGACCACGGCGTCTCCCAACGTCACGACAGGTGGGGATTCGGAACCCAGGCTTCCGTCTTCGAGCGAAACGTCTGCATCCAAAGAGGCGCTCGCAAATCGGACCTGAAAACGGCAGATTTCCACGTCATTGGCCGTTCTGACGCGAATGGGAACCGTGATTCTCAGGCCACCAAAAAGCGTCACGATGCGCATCGAATCATCGACGTAGCTGCTGCTTCTGGACAAGACAGGCAGGTTCGCTTCGACAGGCCCGAGCTCCCAGGTTTGTCCCAAGCTCGTGAGGGTCGTGGGTGGCGTCGACAGAAAAAAGCCGTCCTCGGACGCGACGTCATAAAGGTGCGTCAGACCGTCGGGTATGACTTGAATTCGGATGGCATCAGCCTGTGGAATGGGGGCCTGAGTGCCTCCCACGCCAACACTGACGTCCTGACAAGCCGTTGCGGCAAGGAAGAGGATGAGCAAAAACGGCTTCATTCCCAAACCTCGACCAGTTCAGACCCCTTGATTCCGTCTTCCGGTACAAGACGTTCGGAAATCACAAGTCGTCCCTGTGCTGACTCGATCAAACCAGCATGAAAGCCGGTGATCCCGTCAGACACCAGCGTGCGCTGCACCCAGCGTGCGCCATCTTGAGGCCGCTGCGCGAGTCGCAAATCTGCGCTCGATTGGTTCATGTAGACGATCGTCGGTGCGCCACGTGAGTCAAAGGCAAGTCGGGCCCAGGCGCCGACGGTGTCTTTTCGTTGGTTGGCGTTCACATCGAGTTCGTACCCGTCGTCCACGGTCTCGATTAAAAAAGCGCGGTCGGCGGGCGTGGCGTATTTCAGAGTTCCGCGAAGCTCGTCCTGATAGGCAATGCCCACGCGCCCCGAGGGACCAACGCCGATGCTTGACCATCGTCCGGTGCGGCCGCGCTGCGCTACCGGAGTCGCATCGGGCGTCCCAGTATCGACCACGTCGATGCTCCATTGCGGACCGGAAGACCTCGCGAGTCGCAAATCGCCACAATCCGCATCCTGGTAGGAAATCCACATTCCGTCAGGGGTTGCCACCATCGAGGGTTCAATTCCGACACCGCCTGGCCGGCGAGTTCCCCGAACGTTGTCCGGGCATTCAATGCCGTTGGCGGCAATCGAGCCGTCATCCACCAGCGCCAAGTCCCATTCCGTCAGATCGGCCGAGGACAAGACCCGCAATTTGCGATCGGTGGCCTGAAACGCGATGAAGAGCGTATCCGCCCCATCGTAGGCTGCGGTGAAATTCGAAGTGCCCGCGTAGATGGCCTCGGATTCGACGATGCCGAATGTCCACGTCGTGTCTGGCGTGCGAGTGGCAAAACTAAAGCGTGCATCATCACCAAGCCAGAGCAGCGTGGTGCGAGTCGCTGTCGTGGCGATCGCCAGCGGTCGCTCGCGCGTGAGCTTGGTAAGTATCTTTATGTCGCGCTTGTTTTCGCTTATGTCGCCTGCCAGAATCTCAAGCGTGTCGGGCAATATGCCAGCATAAAGTATTTTGTTTCCGGTGGATCCAATACGCGCATTTCTTCCGGGCAGCGGCCCCTCATAGGCCTCAAGGGGTTTGATCACACATTGGCCGATCTCGTAATCGCAGACCTCTCCTAACGAGCACTCACGGTCGCAAAGACGCGTGGTGTTGTCGGGGCAACCCACCAAAAACAGAATCGAAAGAATGACCGGGAGACGTCTCATAAACCCTACGCTATCAGAACCAGCCTGGAGTTTAACATAGTCGCCGTCGCTTTGGTTCCTGGAGCACCGCAACCGCCGTCTGCCTCAGGGTTCTTGCATGACGACAGGCTCTTGGCCTTCGGTCCATTCGTAGGTGTAACCCGCGACAAGATGGCTTGTCTGCGTGGTTCCTTCGGTATTTGGCCATCGCACGGTCAGGTTTGAATCGCATGCGGTGCCGAGCCCGACATGGACGATTTGTTCGTTCTGCAGCCCATAATGCCCATGGCCACCATCGACTTCGATGGCCTGCGTGCCATCGCCAATGGTCGCCGTGACACGCGCACCCATGGCGGCGCGGTTGGAAGTGGTTCCCACAAGTTTGACGCGGATGAAGTTGTTTTTCTGTCCTGCAACGTTTTCGAAGAGCCGAATATGGCGTTCTCCCGCGGGTAGGCAATGGGTGCCGGAAGAGCATCGATTCGCGGAGTGTCCAACGATGGTGTCCAAATCGCCGTCATTATCGAAATCTCCAACAACGACGCCATGTGCGCTTGGTTGGGCGATGCCTTGTTCGGGGGCCACGAGCTGGAAGGTTTCGTCGGCCTTTTGCCAGTAAAGCAGGGCGCGGGTTCCCGGGTAATCGGTTGACGCGATCAGGATGTCGTTGCGACCATCGTTATCGAAGTCGAGCACAGCTGCGGTGATATCTCCGTCATTCCAACCCGATTCGTGGACGCGTGTCAGGCCCAAGGCCTCGACGCCGGGCCGGTTGAAGGTGCCGGTTCCATCGTTGAACAACACGTCGCTGGAATCGGAGTTTTTACCCACATCCCAGTGCACGATTTCGGTGGTCAGCAGATCGAGGTTGCCGTCGTTGTTGAGGTCGGCGCACACGGTTGTTCCAGAATTTCCGCCGAGTCGAAACGCCTGGGTGTCGTTGGTCGGGTTCCAGCCGCGGGTGCTTGAGCAATTGATGCCGGTCGGAGCAGGAACGGTCGCGCACCCAGCTTCTGCGCGGTTGGCGTCGCAATAACATTGGGCCGAGATATTATCGGACCAGTCTTGGTTTGAATCGTAAGCGTAACCCGAGGCGACGCTCGCGTTTTTGTAGCTGTCAGGTCCACTCAACCAAAGGTGGTTTGGTGCGCGGCCGTAGGACGCAGCCAAGAGGTCCGGGAGACCATCATTATTAAGGTCACAGGCTGCAGCCGACCATGCATTGGTATGCGCAAGGCCGCCGTTGATGTCTGCAAGACTCGACCATGGACGAGAACCAAGGCCGAGCACGATCGTCGAATCGACAAAACGGCCGTCGGCTTGCTGAAGGTAAACCCGATCCTGGGCTGGTGCGCCGTCGACGGCACCATGACCGACCCAGAGGTCGAGTCGCCCGTCGCGATTGATGTCGGTAAATGAGGCTCCCCCGATCACGTCTTTGGTGAGCGGTTTGTGGAATTCCAGCTCTGGGCCGTATTGCTCGAAGGTGCCATCGCCCTTATTGAGCATGATCACTGAGCCCTCCGCTACGGTTCCGTCGTTTGAAAAGCCGCTGAAGGCGTCCAAATCACCGTCGTTGTCGACATCCCCGAAGATCGTGACGTCTGCCGGACGTCCGATCTTGTCGTCGAACGCATATTTTCCACGCACAAGACCGGAAGACCTCGTGACGTCTTCAAACTTGCCGTCACCGGTGTTGCGTAGGAGCCAAGTCTTGCGCACCGCGCCGTCGAAATCGTCGCCGATTTGACCTGTTCGGCGAGCAAAAACATCGAGCCAGCCGTCTCCGTCAAAATCCACGGCGCTGATGCGCACGCCTTCGGCGTTGATGTCCGGGAGACCCCAATCGGCACTGGCATCGCGAAACGCAGGTGCTCCGGGAGTCCATGCTTCGCCCGCGACGCATTTGTTGGGCAGCGAAGTGATGTTGTCGCCCGTGTCGGAATCGCCTGTGTCGGAATCACCGGAAACGTCGGTGGCTCCGCTGTCAGCGGCGTCCACAGCGTCATAGGGTTTGCGTTGTTCCGACCCGCAGCCTGTGATGATCAGGCCGAGGATGAGCAGCGTTATTCGGTTCATTTGGAGTCCGTTCGAATCGCAATGCAGGGACAGGCTTCGCCTGATGCCCGCGTACCAGAGTAAGGCGCGAAGACTAGCGGGGAATCAGGCGGTTATCAATTGAGTACGTGGACCGCGGCCGGAGCGGCGACACCTTGAGTCTCGGGCGCGCCCAGCTCGAAAGCGAGTCGCCGTTCGAATTCCTCGAGGTCCGTTTCTTCCATGGACTTCTCGGCCTCGTCGGACGAAAAAACGGTCTGTCCGAAGACCACCTGATCTGCTTCATTCGCCCGTGCTGCGTTGGCGTCACGCATTTGGCTGGCCAGAGTCTCGAAGGTAAATAGGTCCCCTCCGCCTTCCAAATCCGGCTCTCCGTCGAGCGCCATCGCGATTTCGGTCGAGATTTTGGAGTCCAACACCACCGGAAGACCCTTGCGCGCCGCCGAATACACGGCCTGATAGGCCTGTCGTCGCTCGTTTTCTTTTTCGGCCTTGGCCTTGGCCGAAGCGTGTCCAATCCAACGGAAAATCGGAATCGAGAAGAACATCAACGAGAAGATCAGCGGGATCCATCCCAGCCCGATCGTGACCGCCAATGAGACTTGTGCCGGCGATGAGAGCCCGATGAGTACAAATGCCGACATCACCAGGTTGAATGCGTTAAAGGCGATGATCCAGCCGTTGGTGCCTGTCGGATTGCCTGTCATCGGACGCACGGTGGAACGCTTTTGCCAGATCGGGTCGATGTCGTGGCCAAAATCTCCCGAAGCGCGCGCCGATGCGCGCAATTCATCGAAGCGATAGATCAGGTTGCCGTTGTCGGTCACGTCGACTTCGCCGCCAAAGCGCATGATGCCTGCCGTCAGCGCGTTTTCGGCCTGCTCAAGGGTCTGGCCTGATCGTGAGGCCCAGTCGGCTGGGGTCAGGCGTCCTTTATTATGTCGAACAAACGCGGCAAAGGTTCGCTGAGCAGCCAAAGGATCGACGATGGCGTCGGGGCCAAAAACGAAGTCAAAAACCTTCTGGTAGAACGGCTTTTCGGGCTTTTTGCTCTTTCGGCGTGAACGGCCTCGTGATCGGCCCCGTGACTGGTTGCCGTCGATGATGTTGAACCAGAACATGTATTCTAGGAAGCGACCCAGCAAATGAATCGGCAATCGAGCCAGTCCGTCCGAGTCGCTATCCGAGTTGCTTGACGCTGCCATGGCACCTACCGCCAAAGCCACGAGAAGCACAATGAACGTGATCGTGTAGCCCACCAGCGTGATCATGATCCACGCTTTGAAGAACCATTTGAACCCGGACCATAAAACCTTGCGGGCCTTATAGAGTGCGCGCTCTACGGATTCTCCACGACGTTCTAATGAGGGATCAAAGCGGTAGCGAAGCAGGCCGTCGTCGTCGACGTCCAGATGGCTCTTATAGAGCGCCAACATGCGACGGAGTTCGATCTCAACGTCGCCCAGAGGCAAACCAGTATCGGTCGCAATATCCGCAGCGGTGGCTTTGCCGTCGCGCTTCTTGAGCGCAGCGACCAATCGCTCTTCAACTTCGATACTGTTTAGCTGAGTGGCCATAGCCTCTTCTGGGGAAGACTCGTGTTAAGTCGTAATCCCCGTGCGCACGTGCGCAAGGCAGAAAAAAACCCGCAGGGCGGGTCGATCGAGAACTTCAGCGCTTCAGGAAACCGAGTATTTCACGGCCAAGAAGAAGCATAGGAACGATGCCACACAGGCAAGCGTGACCCACATAACCCATGGGGCTTGGTGAGGAAGTTCTTCGTGGTGTTCGTCGTGATGGTCAGCCATTGAATGCTCCAAAATCTTGCGTTGCGTGCTGCAACAAGAAACGCGAAAAGCGCACCCCGTTATGGCGCGCTTTGCCTACAAACACTGAAATTCAGTGGATGACGTCTGAAAGCTTAAGGCCAACGTCTTTGACGTAAGCCAGAAGTCCCTTCTTGGTGACCGTGCGCAATGCGCGAGTGGTCAACCGAACGCGTACCCAGCGGCTTTCCTCTGGGATGTAGATGCGCTTCAATTGAAGGTTCGGACGTTGAACCATCTTGGTTCGGATATGCGAGTGCGAAACGTTATTGCCGGTCAACGGCCCTTTCTTCGACAACTTACAGCGGCGTGCCATAGAGACTCCTTCTTGCTGTTCGCTGAAATCAAAAGCATGCGCGAACAGGACGCGGAAAACTGCCAGAGGGTGGGTGGGGTGTCAAGTAATAATGGTCAAACTTGGCGTTCAAGGGCTTTTGGTGCGTTCCTTGGGGTCGGGTCACCGGAATAAGTTGTTGAGCCGATCACCTAGATGTAGCCTGAGCCACAAGGAAGGTCCCATGACTGAATCGCTCAAGGATGAGCCCCAAAAATCTGCCGCTGGCCGCATGGGAATCGCGGCCTTGATCCTTGCCGTCAGCATGGTGATGAGCCGCGTGCTCGGCTTCCTGCGCGAAGCCATTATCGCGCAGCTACACGGGGCGAGCGCGGCCACGGACGCGTATTACGCGGCATTTACCGTCCCTGATCTCATGAACTATTTTCTGGCAGGTGGGACGCTCTCGATCACGTTCATTCCGCTTTTTTCAGCCCATATGAGCAAAGACGACGAGGCCGGCGGTTGGCGCTTGTTTTCGACCGTCGCCACGACGATGGGATCGGTGCTGCTGATCTTCACCGTCCTTCTGACGATCTTCACGCCCTTCCTGGTTCCCTATCTTTTCCCGGGGTTTTCGGGGAATGCCGAGCAACTTGCGCTCACCATCCGCATGACTCGAATCGTGCTTCCGGCGCAGCTGGCCTTCTATTTGGGCGGTTTGATCCAGGCCACGCTTTTTGTCCGGGAGACCTTTTGGCCTGCCGCGATCTCTCCACTGATTTACAATCTTGGGATCATCCTTGGCGGTGTTTGTCTCGCGCCGTGGTTTGGCATCGAAGGGTTCGCTGTGGGTGTTCTGGTGGGGGCTGTTCTGGGTCCGCTTGGCGTTCCGCTTTGGGCGGCTCGTAAACAGATCAAATTCCGCCCGCGTTTTGCACCTACCGATCCGGCCTTCCTGAAATTTGTGTGGGTGACCGTGCCGCTGATGTTGGGCGTAAGCCTTGTCACGGTGGACGAGTGGTTGCTGCGATATTTTGGTTCGATGCACGCCGAAGGTGCGATTTCGTGGCTGAACAACTCCAGAAAGCTGATGATGTTTGGATTTGCCGTGATCGGTCAGGCCGCAGGCCAGGCGGCTTTGCCCTATCTGACGCGGCTCTACCATGAAGGCAAAATCGAGGAGATGGGCGAGATGCTGGCGGAAAGCCTGCGTCGCGTGGCTTTCTTGTCGGTTGTGGCTTCGGTGGGCTTGATCACGCTGGCTAAGCCGATCGTCTTTGTGGTGTTTCGCCGCGGCGCCTATAGCGCCAACGACGCACAGATGACCGCGGAACTTCTGACGATATTTGGCGTCGGACTCACAGCTTGGGCCGTCCAAACGCTCGCCGTTCGCGGATTTTACGCCCGCGAGGATACCTGGACCCCGATGATCTTGGGCTCGGTCGTGACCGTTGCGTCGTTGCCGCTCTACTGGTTTTTGAACGAATCGTTTGGGCTTTTGGGATTGGCGGCATCGACCTCGATTGGCATGTCCGTCAACGCCATCGCGACGTTGGTGGTTTTCCGCGTCAAAGGTGGAGGTCTCCCGGTCATGCCGGTTGTGCTTGGGTCGTTGCGCGGATTGGCCTTTGCGGTCGCTTGCGGACTGCCAGCCCATGCCGTCGTCTTCAACCTACGTGAGTGGGCAATGGCGGGATTCACCGAGCAGTTGGTGGCTTTGATCGCTGGTGCCGGTGCCTTTGGTTTTGTGGCCCTTCTTCTTATTCTGGCGTTTCGTCCCCAGGAATTGGAAGTCGTCGTGGGTAAGATCATGCGAAAACTGAAGCGCTAGTTTACGAGGGTGGACTTTGGAACTCGCTCATCTTTCCAAACCTCAAAAGTACCTGATTTTAACGGCGCTATACTTTGCGCAGGGCGTGCCATTTGGCCTTTTTTCACAGGCGGTTCCGGTAGTCTTGCGCCAGGCAAATACGTCGCTTGCCGTGATTGGGTTGTCGTCGTTATTGGCGGCGCCCTGGGGATTGAAATTCCTGTGGGCCCCTTGGCTTGACGAGGCTCCTTCGTGGGGGGCGCGTCGTAAGGGGTGGATCATTCCGATTCAAGTTTTTGCGGTCGCGGCGATGGTCGCTCTGGCGTTGATCGACCCATGGACTCAGACCGGTTGGTTGTTGGCGATCGTGTTGTTGGTGAATTTCCTGAACGCCTCGCAGGACGTGCCAACCGACGGTTTGGCGGTCGATATCTTAAGCGAACATGAACGCGGAATCGGCAACGGCATTCAGGTTGGGGGTTATCGCCTAGGGATGTTGATGGGAGGCGGGGCA
>JBFFMO010000017.1:0-15837 GCA_041554035.1 Allomicrovenator sp.
CCCCTTGATCGCTGACCAATTCAGCTGAATCCCAGGGGCCACGACCAGAAAATCGTAGGTGTAGCGCTGTTCGTCCCGGGTAATGACGGCGTTCTTTTCCGGCTCAAATGCGGCAGCGGCATCCCGAATCCAGGTCGCCCCGTTGGGAATCACGTCAGCCTGAGGGCGCGCCGTTTCTTCCTTTTTAAACACGCCCCCCCCACAAGGGTCCATAGCGGCTGGTAATAGTGAGTTTCGGACGGTTCGATGATCGCAACGTCCAGCCCAGGACGGGCGGCCAATAGTCGGGCAGCCACTGAAATACCAGCGGTGCCGGCCCCAACGATAATGACTTGATGATGTGACATGATGAATCCTTTTGGGGCCTTAGCCCGCTAATTGATTTCTAAGTAGCTGACCAAAACGAGCCCCAAATCGCAGGCCGAAGTTCGCGGCACGACGCACGTCTTCTTGCGCAGCCGCGCGAAGGAGTCCCACGACACCTGGAGTGTGGACGTCCTCCTGCGCGATGTCGGCGAGAGCACGACCCACGCGGCCCACCAGCGACACCGCCTTGGGATCCAGAAGACCGGATGAAAGTACGCTTGAAAACTCTTCGCTGAGCACGAACTGGCCCAGACGCAAGAAGCCCTTCGTGCCCGCCTCAACGGCACCTTGGACGTCAAACCCACGAGCGATCGCTTTGCCCATCGCTTCATCAAAGATATCAACGCTCATGGCGATTAAGCCGGGCACCTGATCCACAAGCTCCAACAGAGGTTCGACCCGATCCACGCGCGAGATGATGCCCTGCAGCGTGCGCACCGTGGATGGCTCGGAGATCGCCTCAAGAAGCAGGGTCAACTCCTTCAGCCGAAGTGCCGGATCAACGCCCCGGGAGAGGGCTTCTGCGGCCGCCTCGTCGGCAATGTCCACCGCCATGGCCGCCAGCGGCTGGACCTCTTGCAGATGGGAATGAAGCTCCTCGAGCATCGATTCGATGTGCGCCAGCCGAGCTTCGACGCTCACGGCGGACGGTGCGGGGATTCCGAGATTTGTAGCCATGACAACCCTCAACATTGGTAGATGAGAGTTTGGATACGCAAATCGCGTTCCATGCCTGCGCGTGCGTGATCTTATTCGGGCTCAGCAACCAGAAGTCGACGCGGTCCAACCTGCGAGCCCCAAGAACAAGCGAGTGAATGCCGAAACGTTGCAACGCACGACGCGACGTTCACGGTCCAAGAAACAAAAAAGGCGACCCAAGGGTCGCCTTCTTACGCGTCAGAATGAATGGCTTAGAGTGCCACAACCCAGACTTTAACTTTCGCCAAGACACCGCTTGCGAGCTTGATCGGAACTTCGTAGATGCCAAGTTCGTTGATATGACGATCGAGCATCACCTGTTTGCGATCGATTGCGTGACCTTCTTCAAGGAGCACAGCAGCGATCTCACGATTGGTGACCGAACCGAAAAGGATATCGTCCTCTCCAGCGCGCTTTGGAATCGTGATGGCGACGCCATCGATATGACCAAGGATCTTACGAGCTTCGATCTGCTCGGCGACCTTACGGCGCTCAATGTCGGCAAGCTGATGGTTAAGCTGCTTCTTGTTTGAGGTCGTTGCAGGAATCGCAAAGCCTTGAGGGATCAAGTAATTGCGTCCAAAACCTGGAGCAACATTAACAACCTGACCCATTTCTCCGACGTGCTGAACGTCTTCTGTGAGAATAACTTCCATGATTACTCCTCCTCGCTCGAAAGCACGTCGAGTGACTCTTCTTCAACTGGCTTCGCCAATCGCTCTGCAGCGATAAGGTCACCCTCAAGCTTAACCGTGAGGAACTTCAGGACAGGGTCGAGGATGCGCAAGTTGCGCTCCACTTCGGCCACGGTGTCCGTAGGAGCCAGGAAACGGTAGTAATGGTAGTGACCGCGGTCGTGATACGTCGCGTTTGTACGGTCACGAATATCGTAAGAGAGACGACGAAGGCCCCAATCGTCGAAGCGAAGGACGTGACCGCCCTTGTTCTCGATGATGCCTTGAACACGCTCACGCGTCTTCGATACGTCCTCGTCGGGTGAACCCGGACGAAGGATGTATACTGTCTCGTATTCTGTTTGCCTTTCAACAGCCACTTAGGACCTCTTGGTATCAAGCCCCGTGTAATTCACGGAGCGAGGTAAATCATTATTTCGCGGCCAGAGCCGGGGCCGACGTTTCTGCCTGAAGAGCACCGGTCTTGTCAAGACCTTGAACAACTTCAACCACTGGGGCTGTTATTGCTGCGGTCTCTTCAGCGGCACGCTTGGCGTTCATCGTTCCCAACACAGGAGCCAGCACAAGAGCAACAACGCTCATGAGCTTGATAAGAATATTAAGCGAAGGACCGGCAGTGTCTTTGAAGGGGTCACCAACGGTGTCGCCGTTGACTGCTGCCATGTGCGCGTCGCTTCCCTTTCCGCCGTGATTACCAGCTTCGATGTATTTTTTGGCATTATCCCAAGCGCCACCGGCGTTCGACATAAAGATGGCCATAGCCACACCAGCAGTCGTCACACCAGCAAGGAGTCCGCCGAGCATCTCGGGAGAGATGAAGCCAACAACGACTGGAACGGTGATCGCCATGATGCCCGGAAGGATCATTTCGCGAAGAGCTGCTTCGGTCGAGATTTCAACACACTTAGCGTACTCGCCGCGTGCCGTACCTTCGAGAAGACCTGGGATTTCACGGAACTGACGACGAACTTCTTCGATCATTGCGCCGGCCGAGCGGCCCACAGCTTCCATTGCCATCGCGCTGAAGAGGAACGGCATGATGGCACCGATGAAGGCACCGACCATCACGTTAGGCTTGAGCACGTCAATCGACAGAAGACCCGCTTGCTGCGTGAAAGCCGTGAAGAGCGCAAGTGACGTAAGCGCGGCCGAACCAATCGCAAAGCCCTTTCCAATCGCTGCAGTCGTGTTACCGACCGAGTCCAGCGTATCGGTGCGCTGACGCACTTCCTTGGGAAGGTGACACATTTCGGCAATACCACCGGCGTTGTCAGCGATGGGACCGAATGCGTCCACAGCGAGCTGAATGCCGGTCGTTGCAAGCATGCCGAGAGCAGCAAGCGCGATGCCGTAAAGACCCGACATATGGTACGAAACAAGGATAGCAGCACAGATCAAACCGACCGGAATTCCTGTCGACTTCATGCCCAGACCAAGGCCGGCAATGATGTTCGGGGCTGTTCCCATGAGGCTTTCTTTGGCGACGCCCTGGACAGGACCGTAGTGATCGCTCGTGTAGTACTCGGTGACAAAACCGATGAGTGTACCCGAAGCCAAACCTGCGATGACGGCCCAAAAGGGTCCCATCTGTCCGTAGTGATCTTCACCAATCGTAATCCCTGCTTCAGGGATGAAGTACTGAACCAAGAAGAAGGTCACGATGGCTGAAGCAATCGCAGCGCCAACGGTTCCCTTATGAAGTGCCATGGCAGGGTTGCCGCCTTCCTGCACTCGAACCACAAATGTGAAGAGAATCGAAACGATGATGCCCATCGAAGCGATGATCATTGGAAGCATGATCGGGTTGGCACTGCCTGCCGACACAGCCCATGGAATTCCGAGAACCATGGCACCGATGATCGAACCGACATACGACTCAAACAAGTCGGCGCCCATACCAGCGACGTCGCCCACGTTGTCACCAACGTTGTCAGCGATCGTTGCAGGGTTACGAGGGTCATCCTCAGGAATACCTGCTTCGACTTTGCCCACAAGGTCGGCACCGACGTCGGCAGCCTTGGTGAAGATACCACCACCAACTCGAGCAAAAAGTGCGATCGAGCTGGCTCCGAGACTGAAGCCGGTCAGGATGCTCAGAAGCTGTGTCGTCGATGACATGTCGACAGCAAGTCTTGTCGGATCGGTGAAGAGCAAGAGGAAGTCCACGCCGAGAATCGCGTCGTAGGCCACCAGAAGAAGGCCAAGACCCAAAAGGGCAAGACCCACAACCGACATACCCATCACGACACCGCCGGAGAACGAGACCTGAAGCGCGTGCGCCAAGCCCGTTCGTGCGGCGTTGGTGGTTCGGACGTTGGCCTTGGTGGCCATCTTCATACCGAACCAACCTGCAAGACCTGAACAAATCGCGCCCACAACGAACGAAACGGCCACAAGTGCCATCGTTGCTTTAGTGAACGCAGGATTGCCCGTCATCTCTGCGAGATTCTCTGGAGCCTGTGTGTAATAAATCGCGGCAAGGGCAACGGCTACCACAGCCACGAAAACGGAGAGAACGCGGTACTCTTTCACCAAGAACGCCATGGCGCCCTCTTGAATGTACCCGGCGATCTCCACCATCTCGGGTGTGCCGGCTTCCTGCTTACTGACCCAAGTTGCGCGCCAAAACGCGAAAATAAGGGCCACGAGGCCTGTCAACGGAACGACCAGTGTCAAATCCACGATTCACTCCAACGTCTATAGATCAAAAAAAAAATCGGCCGGAATTCCGACCTGAATTAAACTCTTACTTACTGTTGAACCTGTTTTGGGCCACGACGACCCCGTCTTTCAGGATCAGCTCGATCGCGTCTGCCGCGTCGGCGAGCTGCACGTCTAAGACCTGGAGCTCATCTTTTGAAAATGGATTGAGCACCCAGTCTGTCACGCTGCCCTTTTCGGGCCTCCCGATGCCAAGACGAACTCGAACGAAATCGCTCAACCCCGTCTTCGCAATGATGTCGCGTAGTCCGTTATGACCGCCGTGTCCTCCGCCCGCTTTGACGCGTACCGTTCCCGGTGCCAAATCAAGGTCGTCATGAACAACGATCATATTTTCTACGGCGACATCAAAAAACGAACGAGCAGCCGCCACCGACTTGCCCGATAAGTTCATGTATGTCAGCGGTTCCAGCAGGTGAAGCTTCTGACCCTGACAGGTACCAGATGCGTATCGACCATGAAACTTCTGTTGTGTCAATGACACACCGATGCGATCGCCGAGACGATCGACGGCCATGAACCCGATATTATGTCGAGTTGCTTCGTAGCGCGGCTCAGGGTTTCCGAGTCCGACAAGCAGAAAAGGGCCCACGCCGTGAACTCCCAAGACTTACTCTTTTGCTTTCACGCGTGAAACGCCAACCTGCAAGAGAGCAAAATCCATCTTGTATGCTGGATCTACGCCTTCTGGCAGGGTCAATGCGCTTGCGAGAACCGATTGCGACAAACCGAGGTCGGTTACGTCGTAGAGGATCTTCTCCGGGATATCCATCGGGCGTGCCGAGACTTCGACGTGCGGACGCACGATACGAAGCTTACCGCCTTCGCGCTCACCCTTCGAACGACCGTGCGCTTCAACAGGAACGGTCACTCGGACCTTCACTGCTGGGTCGACCACGACGAAGTCAGCGTGCAGAAGGTCACGACGGACCGGATCCACCTGATACTCACGAACCATCACGTGATCGAAAGTCGATCCGCCTTCGACGGCGAGACTGAACACGATGTTGGTGCGACGTGGGCCAGTCAGAAGCTTGAAAAGGTCTTCAGGATTTGCGACGACCGAGAAGGCCTCACCGTCCAATCCGTAGCAAGTTCCTGGGATCAGACCGGCTGCGCGCAATTTGCGAGCTACGCCCTTGCCGCTTGAGTCTCGTCCTGTGACGTTAAATGTTGGTTTTTCATACATATCGTTTCTCCATGAGCCGGCCGCGTTACAACGAGGTCGCGTCTATCACGCATTTGTCATTTTAAATAGTGAACTCACCGAATCGCCGCCATGAACGCGCCGGATCGCTTCGCCAATAATATCGGCCACCGAACACACCTGAATCTTCGAACATCCGCGACCCGCGTCGTTCAAAGGGATGGTGTCGGTGACAAAGACTTTCTTAATCACAGAACTGTTAATTCTCTCGATGGCCGGGCCGCTCAACACGGGATGAGTCGCTGCAGCATAAACGGCGTGTGCGCCATGCTTCATCAGCGCCTCAGCCGCTTGCGTCAACGTTCCGGCGGTATCGATCATGTCATCAACCAGAACCGCTGTCATACCTTCCACGTCGCCAATCAAATGCATCGCTTCGGCAAGACCAGGACCGCTTCTGCGCTTATCTACAATCGCCATGGGCGAACCAAACACATTGGAATAATGCCGAGCACGCTCAACACCACCGGCGTCTGGGGAGACCACGATCAATTTGCTCGGCGGCACGTCCAAGCTTCTCATGGCTTCGATCAGCACCGGACTCGCAAAAATATTGTCCACAGGCTTCGTAAAAAAGCCCTGGATTTGACTCGCATGCAGCTCCATCGTGATCACGCGGGAAAAGCCAGCGGTTTGCACCATGTCTGCGACGAGCCGTGCGGTGATCGGTGTGCGAGGTTTCGCCTGCCGGTCTTGCCGCGCGTAGCCGAAATACGGAATCACGGCTGTAATTTCGTCTGCCGAGGCGCGACGCAGAGTGTCGCCGAGCACGAGAAGTTCCATAAGGTTGTCGTTCACGGGCCACGACAGACTCTGGATCACATACACGTGACGGTGACGGACACTCGTCTTCACTTCGACTTGGATTTCGCCGTCGGCAAATCTGCCCACTGACGCATCACTTTGTTCGAGCTGCAGGTAGCGAGATATCCCGCTCGACAGCTCAGGATTCGAGTTTCCTGTAAAGAGCATCATGTCGTTCATTTTGCCGTCCGACGTGCCTTTCCAGAAACAAAGCGCAGGCACCGATTACATCGAGCCTGCGCGAGAGAACAGGGGTGCTAGGATTCGAACCTAGGATACGCGGTACCAAAAACCGCTGCCTTACCACTTGGCCACACCCCTATGACGGGTCTTCTGACCCCAAATCGCCCGGATGTGTAGCATCGAGGCTAATATGTGTCAAGCACACCGTAGGACTTCTGCCATCAAAGGCAGGCCCCCCACGCCAACGGGAGACCATCAGCATCCGACATACGCTGACAAGTGCCTGTGGCACAAACAGGTTCATTAGGATTGCAGATCGGCTTGCATGCCAGAGCACCCGCTCCAACGCCGACACACCGATACTGGTCATTGCATTCATTCGAATTTGCGCACGTCATATCGGCCACCGCTTCGGCGGCGAAATTTGCGCAACGCGTGCCATTGGGCGTGTTGTAGCAATTCTTCCCGTCTCCGCATGAGTCCGGAAAGAAGCCACATTCGTCCGTGCCCGCGACACACACACCCACCCTCAGCTCAAGCTGAAAGGGTCGGCAGTCCATGCCTGCATCGCAACCCGTCTGCGATGGCGCGCCAGGGCGACAATACTCAAGACACGCTGCATCGGCGCCTTCGACGCTCAAGCACACAAATCCCTTTCCACATTCTGTGTCATTGGCGCAGGCACCTGAAGTCTTGTCTCCTGCGACACCACAGGCGGCCACGGGCGGATCGGTCACGCTGGTCTGCTTTGCGATGCAATGATCCGTGACGTCACAACCCGTCTGACAGATCGGGTCGCACGCCCCGAGCGCAGGGTCGAGAGCGACACAATTGTTGATCACATTATTCGTGGCGTTATTCGTCGAATTATTCGTCGAATTGTTCGTGGCGTTATTCGTGGCGTTGTTCGTCGAATTGTTCGTGGCGTTATTCGTCGAATTATTCGTGGAGCCATTGGTCGTGTTGTTGGATGCCGGGTTGTTTACCTCATCATCCGAACACGAGCTGATCAACAACCCTGCCACTACGATACCAAGCCATTGGAGTCTCATACGTTTATCCTTACGAGCAGGTCAGAGTGGGCATGCGCCGAAGATTGTTGTTTCAGGCATTGATAACACCACCGCTGGGAGCACCGTGGAGAGGATTTGAGTTGAAAGTGTCGCACGTGGCTCCCGCACGTGCCTTCCGGCCTTGCGACCAGATCACATCGCGCATGCGCCGTAAGGGAGCATGTTGCCGTTTTCATCGGTCAACGGATTGCAGGTTTTTGCATCGGGGCATGCGTTATTCGGGTCACACAATTGTGCGCATGCCAAAGCTCCGCCCTGCATTCCGATACATGCCTGCGTGTCGCCACAATCGGTGGGTGCTGCACAGGTGTCGCCTGGCATGGCTCCCTGCTTGTAGTTGATGCATTGCAGACCAAGGTTCGTGTTGTAACACATCTGATTGTCAGGGCAGTTGTTGGGCAGCACGGTGCACTTGTCTTCCACCGGTGCGCAGGCGCCTAGGCTCAGGTCTTGAAGCATCGCTCCACACTCGAATCCAGCACCACAAGTTCCCGCGCCTGGTTTACAGAACTTCTGGCAAGTACCGCTTGTCGCGGTGGCCGACCCGAGTGCGCACGCGAACCCGACCTGACAACCCATCATTGCGTTGCATGTCGCGCCTTGTCCGCCTGTTCCTGGCGCCACACAAGCGGACATCACAGGATTCCCACCAGCAATACATGCTTGCGTTGCCGCACACCCTGTTTGGCAAAGTGGATCACACACACCGCCGACCGATGAAGGAGTGCATGCTCCGTTATTATTCGTGGTGTTGTTCGTCGCGTTGTTCGTCGCAGCGTTGTTCGTCGCGTTATTCGTCGAAGCGTTATTCGTCGTAGCGTTATTCGTCGCAGCGTTATTCGTCGAAGTGTTGTTCGGAGTGTTATTCGTTGAAACTGCGTTTGGAATGCAGATTTGCTGTGCATTGCATTTCGAACCCACACCGCAGACACCGGTTTCGCACTTGTCGTAACAAGCTTCGGCACTGCCATTTACCGCGGCCAGAACCTGAGTGTCGGTGCAGGTTTTTGCTGCATCATCACCGCAGGCCACCGCAAGAAACGAGCTTGCGCCGGCCAAAACCAAAACACCTACGAACTTCTTCCAAATCTGCTTATTCATTTTCTTCCTCAAGAATCAAAGGCGAGATCTACTCACACAATCCGTTTACGCATTGAAAATTGCAGGTTGCTGCGTTGTTACAGCAATCCGCGACCCGCGTCGCCGCGGTGCACGTCGTGCGACAGATACCGGCATCGGGCCCGGAATCCACACAAACTGCACCGGGACCACAGGGGTCAACGTCCAGTGGGTCACATTCTGGCAGACACGCACCGTGCGTTCGAATGCCAGCAAAAAGATAATTATCACAAACGCTTGGCGCCCCATTCAGAAGAGCGCTATCGCAATCTGAGGTTCCCGGGCGACAGTACGCGATGCATCCGTCGAACGTATCGAAGGACAAGCATTGAACGTGATCCGCACACCATGAGCCTGCCGGCGAACAAAAATCAAAGGCGTCGGTGCCCGAGACACTTTGATTGGTGCTGCAAAGCCCTTCACGCTGGGTCACAAACGAACCACAAAACGAGCCGGCGCCACACGATCCCGTCGTGAATGGATCACAAAGCTTGGTGCAGACTCCGGGGTTCGCATTGGCGGCATTTCTGCGGCAATAAAGCCCTTGGCCACATTCTGACATCGAGGCATCACACACCGCGCCCGCGGCTTTTGCGCCAGCGGGTATACACAGGCCAAAACCGTTATCGAAATTCAGACAGGTGTCGGTACCGCAATCGGCATCAACATCACAAAGGCTTGGCACACACCCGAGGTTCGCCTCTGTTTCGCCCACATCAATGCAGTAGAAGTCCGCATCACATGAAGATGCGCTAAATTCTTCGGTGCAGCTGTTCAAGCAGATTCCCGTTCCATCGCCATTATCGGCACAGGCAAAGGCTCCCTGCGTTGCCGTGGCGGGATCGCATACCGCTCCAAGCGCCGAACAGACCGGAAATTGACAGCCATCCGCGGTGCAGGTGGCTCCTCCCTCACAGACGGGGTCACAGGCCGAGACACACGCCCCCAAAGAACACACTTCGTTTGCAGCACAATCGGGAACACAGGGCACCGGTGTCGTCATGTCCGAACTCTCGACGTCGTCGCCCATATCAACCTGATCGTTTCCGCCCTGATCCGAGCCCGCATCGGCCTTCGGCGCGTCTGGAAGATTGTTGGTGGCACTGCGTTCTACACATTCACCAGACAACGAATCACAGATTCCGGGTGCACATTCGGTATCGCTCGAACAAGGCGCAGCGTCATCGACATCGCCAGTTGCGCAGCTCGCAAGAACGAACCCGGCCAGCAACAGGTACCCCCAACGATACCCTCGGTAACCAAAACGGACCGTCATACGAACTCCAAGGTGCCCAAATGTGGGACGGAATTGAACATCGTTTGTCCGGGTGTGTCAAACACACGGCCAAAACTCAGCCAGGCGGCGGGTCTTGAATGCCCACCGGGCCTGACAAACAAGCCATGGACGATCACGTTTCTTGCGATGCATTCCACGGCTTGTCTGGCAGGTTTCCTCACGAGACACGCGACCTTGAAGTCGACGCGTATTCGCGAGGTGCCGGCCTTCACTCAGGCTCCAGTCCCTTAGAGCGGCAAACAGACGCCGAGATCGTTCACCAGCGGGCTGCAAACGAGCGGTGAAGGACATGTCGATCGTTCATAATTCCCGTCCACAGCGCGACCGGTGAACTGGCAAAACCGATAACAAACGTTGTTTCCGCCATCGACGGCACAAATCGCGTCCGGGCCACACGACTCACCGGGACGCGTGCACGGCCCGTTGAGCTCGGCGGTCTCGACGATCGGGGCGCAGGAACCCACGTCGGCATTATAGGGGAAATTGAAGAGGCAGGTCTGTCCAGCACCACAGGGAATATCCGAGCCCGAGGGATCAAATGGGTTGCAGCGCGGCGTGCAAACCGACTCGAGTCCCGGCCCCCCAACATATTGAGACAAAAGCGACGTGCCAAAACCTGTCTGCCTCGAACGCGGGAAAAGACACTCTGCGGTCGCGACACAATCCGACGACGCACATGGTGCTCCGATAGGAAGATCTCCTGAAACGCTACAAAACGTAGGCTCGTCCTGAGTCACGATCGTCATTCCGTCGGCCCCAGACACCTTCAAAGAAGCGACAGGAAGACACGCCGACTGACCGGCTGGACAGCTGGGATCGGTGAATCCAGTCGACGTGCATGCCGTCGCGCACTCCCCGACCTCAAACCCATCGAAAGAGATCGCGCGACAGGTTTGATCACCGGAGCACGAAAGCAACTCATCGCTCGGATCGTCCAGAACACATAACGAGTCGCAGCGACCCCGTTTGATCGGATCAAAATCAGGGGAAGTCGAGCCCACTTCGGAGCAATGCAGCCCCTCTGCACAACTCCCATAGGTCGCCAGAGGCACACAGTTTTGACCTGCCTGGGCGCTCCCCAAAGGAACACATAGATTGCTCCAGGTGTCTGGCCCACCCACAAAATCTGGGCCGCACCCCATCGACGATCCCAAACACCCTCCGCCATAACCTTCGCTGCCGGAACCACACGTTTGGCGACATGCACCATAGGCTTCATTCCCCAGCGGAACACAGGTGTAGCGCGGAAGATCTGACTCGCCGGCCGGGTCGACCACCCTCGGGAAGACACTCAGTCCTGGCGCAAGATCGTCGGTGTCGACAACCGTGCCCGTGACATAGACCACGACCGGGGCACCGATGGTGATGGCGTTCAACTCAACCAACGCCAAGAATCGGTCATTACGCGCCGCGCCGGGACTGAACGCTAGAATATCCCAATCCCCGAGTGGCAAATCTGCGCCGGTTATCGTGTTGGAGAGCAGCTCAATTTGAGTTCCTGGGTCGGAGAGATCGTCGCCCACAGGCACGGCGATCACGTCGATGGCATCGCCAAAATTCACGACTTCGGTGCTCAGGCCACTCAAGGTTTGTGGACGCGCCGCTGCCACCAGAGAATCGCTGACCAGCGCCTCATCACGCAAAACCAGCTCAAGGGCCTTGTTGGAAACAAACGACACCGACGTTTCAACCAGAGCTGGATCCGTGGAGGGCGCCCCAGCGCGCAACACCCGAATCAACGCCTGACCGGCTGCTACTTCTTGTGGCATCGAAGTGCGCAACCCCGAGGTGAGTGCCGTGATTTGCAGAAGCCCGTCCACATAGACATCGACAGCCGGGGCGCGCGTCCCAACATACGTGACCCAAAACTCGCCTGGCAGAGCCGGTGGATTTGGGCAGGCGGTGTCTCGGATACCTTGATTAACCTGCGAAACCGAACCGTCAGACTCGGTCGGGGCGCCCGTGATATTGCATACCGGCTGACACCGAGAAATCTCTGGAATCCCCAAAGAAGCAACGCCTTCCTGATAGGTCGCACAGACGTTTCCGTCCTGACAATTTCGCAGAGTGGGATCACAGACTTCAAATGCCGCCACGTCCCCTGCAGGCCCACAAACACCCTCGGTGGCGTTGAGCGCGAGACATGTGCGGCCGGCTCCGCAAGACCCTATTTCGAAGGGTTGACATGGGGTGTCGCAAAATCCGATTCCAGCACCCACCGCTCCTTCGGCGGCGAGCAAGCAGGTTTGATCTTCGGAACAGGCGTCTGAATTGGGGCAAGGTTGACGACACACGGCGTCAACACACGCCAATCCCGCTGCGCACGTGCCTTCAAAAGTCGCGACTTCAGTCGCAACCTCGATGCTCACGCACGATTCTCCAACATCACGGGTGCCCGCAGGGAAACAATAACTGGCTGAATTGCCCACTTCGGCACACACCGCGCCGTTTTCAAAACCTGAGGTACCTGCGTAGAGGTCCTGACAGGTCTGAAGCCCCGCAAACACACCTTCACACTCCGACGGACGGCAGATTGTGTCGCGGCAACCGTCCTGCAGGCATATCTGACCGGTGCCACAATCCAAGTCGCTGACACATCCCGCGTCAGCGCTGCTGCCCAACCAGAAACAAAGCGCTCCAGCATCACAGGTTCCATCGGGTGCGCACTTATCTGTGCAAATGGGAGGTTGAGCTCCAAAGCCATCGAGATCCACGCACAGCGCTCCGTCCACGATTGGCAGACTCGGGTCACACTTAGTACCAGAAACTTCGCACTGGTCACTTGGGACCGCACAGGCGCCGTCAACGCAGACCTGACCGAGCACACATCCACCAAAACACGGAATGGCCTCGCAGGAGCCGCTGACGCAAGACTCTCCGATAGCGCAGCCGCCACATTCGTCGTCCGAACATCCGAAAAGCGCGGTCGTAGAAACAACGAATAATACCAAGAAAAATCTTATCAACTTCAGCCTCCGGGACAGCTCGCACATCGTAGGGATCACCGCATGATGAATCAAAGCCCAAGAAAACAAAAAAGGCGCCCGATGGGCGCCTTCGAAGGTCAGACCTTAAGTCTTATCGGCAAACACCGAGAGGAAGGCCGCCAAACACGTCAGTGCATGTGCCTGTTTCTCCGCAACCACGGTTCATCGGGTGACCGACTTCACACATGCGGATGCAGGAATTACCGGCGTCTCCAGCAAGACAGATCGAGTTAGGACCGCATGCTTTTCCTGCTTCAGGACAAGCAGCGTTCGCAGCTGTGTTGATCATGTTGGTTCCAACAGATTCACAGATGCCTGTTCCGGTGCTGAACGTAAGGAAGTCAGCGCCACAGACCATGCCTGCGCCACATTGATCAGCAGCACCTGCGAAGCGACATGCCTTGGTGCAGATACCTGCGCTGTCTGGATCCGAAGTCTCTTCAAATGGAGAAATGCTGAACGAGTTTGCACAAACAGCTCCACCGACACAGCTGTTGGGCTCAGATGATGGAGAAGGGCATGCTCCGCCAAGCGCCACAGCAGCTGACGCGCTACAGAATGATGTCGTGTCGTTGCTCTCAGGGAAACAGTTCTGAAGGTTTCCAGGGCAATCGGTGTCTTCGAATGGACTGTCGCAGGCATAACCGCAACGACCGAAAGCGAAAGCAGCGTTTCCAAGAGGATTGCAGGATTGACCAGCCTCACAGGTCAAGAGACCGTTAGGAGTCGCTGCGAGGTCGCAGAAAGCCGTACAAACTCCGGCTTTATCTCCACCGAGCAGACAGTATGAACCTTCCGCACAATCGCCACCGGTACAGGCTGCGCCAACTGCAAGGTCACCACCTGGAAGACAAACATGTCGTTCGCCACGGAATGGCGAACAGCTGAAGTTTTCAGCTGTGCAACGATCCGTGCCGTAATCAGCGACGGTGCACTGGTCCAAGCAGATGCCCGAGTTTGCTGACTCTTCGCCCGCATCAGCGAGGTTGAGACAGAACTGTGCTCCGTTGTTGGTTGGGCAAGTGGCATCCATCGCGGTCTGCGAAGCTGCTGCTCCGTTACATGAAGCCACACATGTGGCGACGCCGTCACCGAAGTTGATGCACGCCAAGCCGCCAAGACAACCTGACGAAGGAGTCACAAGATTGCCGGCCATATCGAAAGTTGCTGCCGTGCATGCTGCACCAGCAGCGCCGGTTCCGTTATCTGGAACGCAAATTCCGTCGGTGTCCGTGAAAGGGAAACAACCCGTGCCGGCGGCGCACTGTCCGGTGCTGTACGAATCACAGCCAAGTTCACAAACGCCAGCGCCAGCATTGAGGAAATCTGGGTCGACATCACCGACACAGCGTTCACCGGTGCCGGTGCAAGTTGCATCGCTGGCACACAGGTTCTTGCACACGCCGTCGAAGCAAAGAAGTCCCGAAGCGCAATCGTCAATCGCATCACATGCAACACCGACGGTTTTTTCACCGGCAGGAATACAAATGAAGTTATCGTTGTCAGCGCCGAAGCAGTTTCCGCCATTCGGGAATTCGTACTTGTCGCATCCTGCTGCGTCTTCGAATCCAGCGCATTGCGAAGGAATACAAGCCGTAGCGCCGCCCTGCTCAAGCGAGGTGCAAAGCTGACCGGAAGTGCATGGGTATGCTTCGCCGTCTGCTGGAGGGGTACATGCGCGGAGGCACTTGGCTCCAAGGCCGTCGTCGCCGCAAACAAAACCAGCGTTGGTGGCATCGCCAGCAACGCAAGTCTGGCCGACAGCAGTACACTGCGTCACAGCGTTGTTCGTCGGGTTATTCGTGTCGTTATTCGTCGTATTATTCGTCGTGTTATTCGTCGAATTATTCGTGGTGTTATTCGTCGTGTTGTTCGTCGAATTATTGGTGGTGTTGTTCTTGGTGGTTTCGCCGTCGTCGCCGCACGCGGCTGCGAAAGTAAACAAACCCAAGAGGGCAAGTGTAGAGATCCGATTCAACATGAGTACTCCTTCAAAATTCGACTGACTTCAGTCCGAAATAAGGCGCGGAAGGTATTAGATGTAGGTATGTGTGTCAATTGCGTTACAAAAAAGCCCCGAAATGCGCATTTTTCAAGGCTTTACGCAATTCGAGGCTGCAGGTTGTCGCGAAGGAAAATTACTCGTTTTCGGGCGAATCGGTCAGACCAAGCCGACTTTTGAGCAAATCGCCAAGCGTCGCCGCCCCACCCTCGTCGGTGAAACTCTTCATTTCGCTGTCGCCGCCCAACTCGTCTCTCTTAAGGGAAAGACCGATGCGTTGATTGTCGCGATCGAAGGTCGTAACCAAGACGTTGACCTGATCACCAGGTTTCACAACCTCTGTGACTCGGTTCACACGTTCTTCGCGCAGTTCTGAGATGTGAATCAACCCTTCGACACCCTCGACGATGGTGGCGAACGCCCCAAAATCGGTGGTTCGCGTGATGACGACGTCGATCTTTTTACCCGGGACCGCGATGGCCACCGCAAGATCCCACGGATCAGCCGTAAGCTGCTTGATGCCCAGTCCAAGTCGCCCTGCTTCAACATCAAGGTCGATGATCGCCGCTTCGATTTCTTCACCGACTTTGAAGAAGTCCGCCGACTTATCGACTCGCTCACTCCACGAGACGTCGGAAACGTGAATCAGGCCGTCAATACCCGGTGTGATTTCGACGAAGGCGC
>JBFFMO010000018.1:0-15654 GCA_041554035.1 Allomicrovenator sp.
ATCGACGCGCCCGCGGGCGAAATCTATTTCGGCGCCGAGAACCCCAAGGGCGAGCTCGGCTTTTACATCAACAGCCGCGGCGGCGGCGTTCCGCACCGCCTGAAGATCCGCAGCTGCTGTGGGTTTCGAGGAACGGCACACCGTTGGACCGAAATGCCTATACGTACGATGTTCAAAGGCAGGCCATCAAGCTGTCGCCGGCCGCGTGTGTACAAGGGCTTCAAGGCCTGACGCTCTTTGCAGGATGCGCCGCAGTATGCACGGTCGCCACTGAAATTTGTGACTACAAAGACAACGACTGCAACGGCCAAGTCGACGAAAATTGCGGAACGTGCACCAACGAAGTCTGCAATAACAAAGACGACGATTGTGATGGTGAGATCGACGAAGGCTGCTAACCGAAGCTGCCAATTTCGTCGGGTGTGGCGAGCTCCAGGCCGCCGGGAATCGGGGGCCCTTTCAGGCCGGCCAGCTCGAGCATGGGAAGCACTCTGCGCAAATCCATGACCGTCCCCAGCGCCAAAAGATCACGCGGATCAATCCACCGAAAATCGATGCACTCGCGGGGGCGCAAGCGGACAGTCTGATTGGGGGAATTCAGCGAACAAAGGATATAATGCGAGGTCTCAAACCTCGCGATCAGATGTTTGACCGAGACACGTAATCCGGTCTCTTCAAACGCCTCGCGGACACATGCAACTTCTGGCCACTCGTTCTTCCAGATCGTGCCTCCGGGGGGGCACCACTGCCCGCCTCGACCGACATCGAAGGAACGGCGAACAAATAGAATCTTGTTGCCGTGTTCGATGATCGCCCACGCAGAACTCATGACTCTTTCCTTGACGTTTCGCCCTGTTCACGCCTTACGATGACATCCAACGTGCCATGGTGCAAAGCCTAATGATGCCATCCCAAGCCATAATCCTATTTTTCTCGATCTTGGTCTCGGGCTGTCTGGCAGATCTGAGGTCCAACGATCTTGTCGTCGACGGCATCACGCCCGCTCAGGTGACCCTCGCACGCACCTCGATGAAACGCATGGTGACGGCCCACGGCGGCCTTGAACGGTGGAAAAAACATCGGGTGGCAGAGGTCGACTACACCGACACCTGGTTTCGACCTCTCGAACAAGCCGTGTCGATGCCATATCCGGAAAATGGTCAGCGTATTTCACAGACTATTTTACTGGGCGCCAACACCTCGCGCTGGACCTTCGTTGGAGGCCCATGGGACGGCCTCGAATGGGGCATCCAGAGATGGGCGACCTACAGCGCAAAAAACGGAAAAATATCCTTCGAGCCAGACTCCGACATCAAATTCTGGCTCCCGACCAACGCCTATTTTTTTGAGGCGCCATTTCGGCTTGGCGAGGCCACCGTCATGGCCCATATGGGCGTTGCGCATGTCGACGATCAGATCTTGGATATGGTCTTCCTGACATGGGGACAGGCCGAACCCCAAAATAATGTTGATCAATACGTCGCATTTATCGACCGACGAACCAGGCGGCTGACTTACCTGCAGTACACCATTCGAGACATCTTCCGGACCTTGATCGGTGTGATGCATTATTCGGATTACAAAGAAGTCGATGGCATCTGGGTGGCGCACAAAATGACGGTCGTCACCAAACCCGGTGGTCCGCCAGCGTTGCATGAGTATCGCATTCAGGATTTGGCCTTCGGCGGCGATGTCCCCCAGGAAAAACTGATTCCAGATCCGAATAAAGCGGGTCGGAAATGAAGTTTTAGCGTAGGAACTTGCAAACGCGACGTAGGCCCCCTAACGATACGCACGTGTGCTTAACAACATTCTTGGGAAGATCCATGCGTTCGCTCCTGGTTTTGATTGTCGTCTCCTGCGGTTGCACCGCAACCCCAGCGCCGATCCCTGACGACTCGGGCCCAGCCCCGGTTCAAGAGATGCCACGACTCTTCGCCGAGTTAGAACAGAAAGTACCGTTCATTCTTGAGCTCACGGCCCCCCCAGACCTCTTTGAACTGCGCGATATCCGGCTTCCAGAGTCCGCGGGACCCTGTGAACTTGAAACGCTGGCGACCGATCCCACCATCGACAACGCGCTTGGGAACTACAACCACAGCTACGTCGAAACCTACGACCAACGAAATTGCCCAGTCTACCAATCGGCGACCCGGGCGGATGAAAAGGGACAACTCACCCTCACCGTCGACGGCATGTACGGCGAGTGGCGTCGAACCATGTGGTCATCGTCAGCGGGCGTCGGCCAGAGCGGCGGATACACGTCTGGAGAATGGGTCGACACACCTTTGGCCGAGCTGAAGGACGAAGCGCAACCTCTACAGGAATTCGACGACCAGGGCCGACTGATCAAGGAAACATCGACCTACGACGGTGTTCGCCATGTCAGGGCATACGACTATGACGCTCAAGGAAGGGTGCTGGCCATTTGGCAGGATTCAGGCTCGGGCCTTCGTCGCACCGAAGCCTACGGTTACGGCGATTTTGGCGTTGAGCTTGTCCAGTATTTCGAAGGCCAAGGGCGGCTCGCCCGCGAAACGCGCTACCTCTACGACGAGGCAGGCGTGCTGCGGGTCACAACCATGCGCTCATTGCTCGTAACGACAGGTTTTCCAGCCTACACACGTGAAGAATACGACGAAACAGGCAATCCGATATCCTCGACAACCGACCAAGACGGGGACGGCAACGTCGACGCCGAATGGCGCCAGGAATTCAGTGATACGGGCATGACCTATCGTCGTGACAGATACACTTACAGTGGCATCGAATATGTCACCGAGTGGTCCGGCACCTACGACTCACAAGGCCGACTGACCCGTTCGCAGTCCACGCAGAAGAATAACGGCAAAGTCGAGCGGCTCGAGCTCACGGTCGGAAGCCTCGACCAGGACGGCAACTGGCGAAATATCCGTTTGACCAAAGATCAGGGCGGCATCTACGGGGATATGGACGTGTCGACCGACGACCATTTCCTCTTCTCTTGTCAGCTGGATTTGCAGCAGGAAAAACCAGTCTGTTCGTCGATCACCGCTCAGCTTTACGACAAAGACAATAATCCGACGCAGTACTGCACTCAGGGTGAGGGACTGAATTCCTGCCAACGCTATATCTACGGAAAAAGCGGGTACGTCCTGACCGAATTGATGGACGAAGACAATGATGGCATCGCCGACCGACGATCGGAATATCGCTACGATGCCGATTACACGCTTCGCCTTATCGCTTACCTGACTCCAAGCCGTTGGGCGCAGATTAAAGAGTCTACGCCCCCTGTCATCACGTACCCGGAAATCGACGACTAAAACGGCGAAATGCCTAAACACCTAGGCTCTTGCGCGTTTCATTCGGTTCCCGCACACTTAGCCCTCACTTATGGGCGTAAAATGAACATCTCGCTCCCGCAAATCGGCGAGCTATTCGAGTCTCGTTACCGCGTCGACGCGGAAATCGGCGAGGGCGGTTTTTCGCGCGTTTTTCGCGCGACGGACCAGTCCGATGGGCGTGTCGTTGCGCTCAAAATCTTGATCCCTGCGGTCATTGATAACGGAAGTGAAACGCCCACCTATCAGGGCGACATCGCCGAGCGATTCTTGCGAGAAGCGCGTGTGCTTCAGAACATCCAGGAAGGGCACACGATCCAATTGCTAAACCACGGGAACACGCATGACGGCATGCTCTTCATGGTTTTCGAATACGTCGACGGAAAGAGCCTCTTCGAGACGATTCGCGACGAGGGCGCTCTGCCCGCAGAAATGGTCGCGGATGTGCTCTCGCAGATCTTGCAAACCCTTCAGGCCGCCCACACGCAAGGCATTCTGCATCGGGATATCAAACCTAATAATTTGATGATCACCCTGTCACGCCAGGTCAAAGTGCTCGATTTCGGCATCGCAAAGGCGTTTGCCGATGCCTCACCAAGCAACGATCTCACGGGAGTCGGCATGCTGGTGGGCACGCCGCGCTACATGGCCCCCGAACAACTCAAGGGTCACCAAATGGGGCCCGCGGCGGATCTCTATTCGTTGGGAGTTGTTGCCGTTGAGATGTTGACCGGGAAAAAAGCCATGCGCGGCAAAGACCGTATGGACATCATTCAGCAACAATTGATGCCCCAGTCAATCAAAGTGCCGGTCGACCTCGATATCCCCTATCACTTGCGAGAAATCGTCGACCGCATGCTCCAGAAAGACCTGCGTGTTCGTTACGCAAGTGCTGCGGCCGTCCTGCGAGACCTCCAATTCTGGAACCAAGAGGTCCCACAGAGCGACGATACCATTCTTGGAAGCGTGGATATGGAATTGCTGCGCAGTCCATCAGGTGATGCGACGGTTTTGACCACCGTAAACACGGCCGAGCTTCAGCGAATTCAACAGGTGGCGAGCAACGAAGACAGAACGGTCGCCACGACGGCATCCAATTTTTCCGCCGCCTGGGCTCCAAGTCCAAACACGGCCGCCTCAGCCCCCCCTATCGCTCTGGGCACCAATTTTGGGCCTGCCCCGGCAAGTTCTGCATCGACATCACAAATCATGCAACAATTTGGCAGCGGACAATTTCCACAAGCCCAGAGATCTGAACAGTTTCCGCAACAACAATGGGGAACCGGACAATTTCCACAGCAGGCTCCCCCGCAGACTCCTTCCGGATTTGGGTCGGGAACTCATCCGATTCAGGCTGCCCCGCCGATCGACTACGGCCATATCCCGCCGAATCCCCAAAATCTGCCAACGGCAGGCTTTTCGCTGACCCATCAGCAGAAGATTCTTTTGGCGATTTCGTTTTTCATTCCGGGCCTTGCTCACGTGATGTTTGGACAGACGAAGAAGGGAGTGGCCATCTTCCTGGCAGTGCTCTTGACCGCAGGGATCCTGTACATCGTGTCGCTCGCCGTCGTTTTTGATGCATATCTTGTTCTGCGCGCTCAGCAATATCGAGAGGTCGGAGAGTTCGAAATCCTTCCGGATTCCAAGTCTTTTTTTGCATAATGGGCGAAATTGTCGCATAACCTATCGACGCGATTTTATTCCCAGTGTATCAATAATTTTCGGGATTTGCGGCCACGTGGCCGACAACTGACACAGGAGTCCCCCCATGAAAGTACTCGCTACGACACTATTGCTTGCTCTTCTTGCTATGACCGGCTGCGACAAAAAGGCTGATGCCGAAGTTGCACCTGCTGAAGAAACTGCTCCTGCTGCTGAAGCGCCTGCCGAGGCACCTGCTGCTGAAGAAGCACCTGCTGCTGAAGCCGCACCTGCTGCTGAAGAAGCACCAGCCGCTGAAGAAGCACCTGCTGACGCTCCTGCAGCTGAAGAAGCACCGGCAGCTGCAGAATAATCTGCACGTCGGAAAAATTGAGGGAACACACTCGAAGGCGACCTTTAGTCGCCTTTTTTTTGTTCAGCGTCTTTCGGGCAACGTCGGGACCGCAAGTCTTGCACTCACGCTATCCGTGAAGTAGTTATGCCCTCCAGAGTGAATACGGAAGAGGAACCATGCGCACAGATGTCGTGATGCCCCAGATGGGCGAGTCGCTTGTAGAAGCAACCTTGACACATTGGCTCAAGAAATTGGGTGATATGGTCGAGCGTGATGAGCCCCTTTTCGAGATCACCACCGACAAGGTGGATGCCGAAGTCCCAAGCCCTGTGAACGGGACCTTGGTCGAAATCCGCGTCGAACCGGGCCAAACGGTTGATATCAACCATGTTGTGGCCGTGATCGACACCGCTGCCGGTGCCGTCATCACCGAAGTCGCCACCGCTCCAGTCGTCGCAGCGCAAGACGTTGCCGTTGGGAAGGCCTTACCTGCATCGCACGCGCCCAAAGTATCGGCCGCAGTGGACGCATCGGTTGAAGACCTGCGACGCACGAAGTCGACACCACTCGTGCGACGCATCGCTGCGGAACACGGGATTCAAGATCTTTCGGGTATTGCAGGCTCAGGCATGTCTGGCCGGGTCACCAAGACCGATATCCTCTCGTTTATCGAGTCGGGTGCCCATAACGTCGCCAAAACACCAAGACCTGCGGCTTCGGCCAAGTCTGGGCGAGAATACCAGCTTCCAGCGATCGAAATTGGACCGCGTGACCGCGTTGAAGCGCTCACGCCTCAACGATTGGCCATTGCGCGCCATATGATTGCCAGCCGCGCAACCAGTGCACATGCGCAAACGGTCCATGAGGTCGATTTCACCGCTGTCGCAAAAGCCAAGAAGATTTTGGCCCCAGAATTCGCAGAACGCGGTGTGCGACTGACCTACACAGCTTTCATCATCAAGGCCGCAGCCGAGGCTTTGGCGGCTTTCCCGATGGTGAACTCCAGCCTTGACGGCGATCACGTCGTCTACCGTGGCGACATCAATATCGGCATGGCCGTGGATGTGGGCGATTCCCTGATCGTCCCAGTCATCAAAAATGTCGATGAAATGAGCCTCCTTGGCGTGGCCCGTGCCATCACCGACGTGGCGGAACGTGCGCGAAGCAAACGGCTCAAACCCGACGAAGTGCGCGCGGGAACGTTCACGATCACCAACCCTGGCATCTTCGGATCCGAGTTTGGCGTGCCGATCATCAATCAGCCTCAAACCGCGATCTTGGCCACCGGCGCCATCAAAAAGCGCGTGGTTGTCGACCAGAAGACCGACGCGATCATGATCCGCCCGACCTCGATTTGGTGCATGTCATTTGACCATCGGGTGGTGGACGGCGCGACGGCCGACCGCTTCGTATTGAAGTTCCGCGAAGTCATCGAGAACTTTCAGGCCTGACCTGAGGCGCCCATGAAACTCCCTGCTTTCGTTGAAAAAGCGACGCTGCATGGCGCGATGGCTCTGCCACCTGCGCTCTTTTTGCGTGCCTTTGGCCCCCCCCCTGTGAACGACCGGCAGTCCTCTCTCGACACGCATGTTCATGTGTTGTTGTCGTTGATGCGCGCCACTCAACACCCCGAAATCCATACCCTGGGGGTCGAAGGCGCGCGCGAGGTCTACGACACCGGCACCAAAATCATGGACGTCGCCGCCACCGACGACGTGATTCGGGTTCATACCACTTTGCGGACGCCCTCAGGGCCACTCTACGCTCGCCGTTACACGACAAGCACTGCTCAGACCGGAAGACCTTGTATCGTCTTCTACCATGGCGGTGGCTTTGTTGTAGGCAGCGTTGAAGGTTATGACGGGCTGTGTTCATTGCTAGCCCACCGCAGCGGCGCCGACATCGTCAGCGTCGAATATCGCATGGCCCCCGAAAATCCATTTCCAACGAGCATCGAAGATGCGGTCTCGGCCTATCGAGCAGTGCTTGATACGTGTCACGAGTGGGGTTGCGACCCTTCCCGCGTGGCCCCCATGGGAGATTCGGCCGGAGCAAACCTCGCCATCAACGTGAGTCAGCGACAGGTTCTGGATGGACAGACTCTGCCCGCCTGGCAAATCCTGATCTATCCGCTCACCGATCACGGTGAAAAACACGCGTCGCGCGACATGTTTGGCGAAGGCTTTTTCTTGACGATGAACGTCATGAATTGGTTTGCTCGGACCTACCTTGGAGCCGTGCTCGATGCCGACGATCAGCACGATCCACGCGTGGTTCCGATGTATTTTTCGCGCATGAAAGAAATGCCACCGACCTATCTGGTCAGTGCGGGTTTCGACCCCCTTCGCGACGAATGTGAGCTCTACGTCAAATCGCTGAGTGAACATGGAGTGAAGGTGCATCATCGCGATGAAACCCACCTGATTCACGGTTTCATCACGATGGGTGGGATCGTTCCAGCGGCGCGGCGCGCGATTGAAGGCATCGCCGACGAGATTCGGGCGCTCCTCTGATCGTTTTCGCCATGAACTCAAGATCAACCTGCGAAAAAATTTCCATCATGCCGACTGAGCGAAAAAAACTCGCGCTCTCTCGAAGGATATGGACGGCTGGATGGAAATTCATCAACAAATCCAACCATCAGACTCGACGGCACAGACGTTGCTCTAGTCCTCCCCGCGCTGATTCTGAGGTTCGGTGGGATGAAAGTGGTCCGTACGTCACAAATCTTGATTCTTATTGGGGTGCTTGCGTGCCAAAACGTCCAAGCAGCCGAAGAACGGCTCGACGTCGATGCCGCTTGGAGCCAATCCAGCAGCCTTGAGAGCTCCGGCGACTTCCTGAAGGCCGCAAATATCCTGCGCCCCGTCGCAGACACCTACGACCAAGACTTCCAGTCACAATTACAAGTGGCGTGGCTCTATTTTCAGGGCGGCGCCTTCGATGACGCGTTGATCTATTATCGACGCGCCGACGCCGTCGCAGGCTCCCCAGGGCTGGCTCGATTGGGCATGGGCTGGTCGTTTTTAAGACTCGAAAACAGGGCGCTCGCCAGGCAAGCATTCACGGACTATCTGGATGCGAATCCCGACAATCCGCAATCCGCCCCTGAAGGTCTTGCGCTGGCGCAAGACGCCCCGGACGCAACGCAAAGCTGGGCTGTCGTCGTGACCGCCACACCCTTGGCCGTTCAGGAGTATTTCGATAATCCAGAGCGTGAGTCTGGTTTAGGTGCCGAATTCGGTTTGGGGGCGACGGTCGGCCACTTTTCGATAAACGCGGCCTACACCTATCACCGTTTCGAACTGAACACCCGCGGGTCGACCACAGGGCAGGCACTCTCCGGCACCCGCAATATGGGTTCCAACAACACCACAAACCCCAATAACACCGGAGGCCTCAACAACACCGTGAACAACGGTAGTGGGACGACCAATGGCGCATCAAATTCCCCATCCAGCACTTATATCGAGCACAGTGTTTTTGGCTCGATGGGATTGGGCGGCACTCAATTTGGAGGATCCATCGACGGCGCGCTCGCGACCAATACACGAAAAATTTCGGATTGGGCGGCCGGCGGAACTCTTCGACTTTCGGGCAGAAATCACCTGCGGGTCGGAGGCCTCTATGGCAAAGTCCAGAAGTCCGAAATCATGCAAGGCAATGTCTCTTATGACATTCTTCTTTACGACTCATGGTGGCTGACTCCAGGTGGAGTCGTTCAGTACCCATCATAAACGGACCCGATGGGAGCCGGAAAGCTCGAACTCTCGCATCGCGGACCCGTCACGGTCTTTCTGTCGGGACGGTTTGGGCGCACCTTCCATGAGGTCGATCTGATCGCACCTTTGATTTCTTCAAATGACGACGATGTCATATGGGGCGCAGCCACGGGCATCAGCAGCCGGATAGGCAACGTTTGGGGCGTAGGCACGACATTGGCCTGGGAGCACTACGAACAACACACCAGCGGAGAACCCAGCGATGGTTTTTTCGGAAAGGTTTTTCTCAACATGTATTTGGGCGGAGAATAAGAATGAACACCAAACAAGATCGGCTTAAAGACCTCGCGGTCAACGAATCCGGCTTCGTATTTGACCCATATTCAGGCGCGAGCTTCAGCACCAACGCCACGGGTCTGCAAATCCTCACGTCACTCAAAAACGGAGAGGCCCGGACCGTCATCGCGGCCGCCCTGCACGACACGTTCGAGATCATGGAAGGCGAAGAAGATGTCGACCGAGATATCGATGAATTTGTGCAACTACTGAAGCGCTATCACGTCGTCGACTCCGATTTCACACTGGAGTAACCATGAACCTCACTGTCGCGATCACAGGCATCAATGCCACCGACAATCCTGGCCCCGGCATCACAGTCGCGCGTGCGCTGCGTGCGCATCCGGACTTTAAGGGCCGAATCGTGGGCTTGGCTTACGACACACTCGATCCCGGGATCTACGCTTCCGAAATGATCGATGACGTGTTCTTGATTCCTTACCCCTCTGCTGGGGTCGAAGCCCTTCAGGACCGACTTCGTTATATCAACGAGCGTGTGCACCTCGACGTGATCTTGCCCACTCTGGACTCGGAGCTTCCCAATTTCATCGCCAGCGTCAAGGTCCTTGATGAACTCAAGATTGGGCATTTTATGCCGACTCAGGAGCAGCTCGATCTGCGCTCCAAACAACACCTTGTCGAACTTGGCGAACGCGCTGATTTGCCCGTCCCAAAAACAAAAATCGTCAACGATCTCTCCGAGATTTTTGACGCCAAAGACCTCAATTACCCGGTCTTTGTGAAGGGAGTGTTTTACGGAGCCATCCGAGCCGCCAATGTCAGCGAGGCTGCAGGCGCGTTCTACGCAACCGTAGCGAAATGGGGCCTTCCGGTCTTGGTTCAAGAGTCCACGCACGGCGACGAAATCGACGTCGTGGCGGTGGGAGACGGCAAAGGCGGACTCATCGGCGCGGTCGCGATGAAAAAGACTTTTTTGACCGATAAGGGCAAAGGTTGGGCAGGAGTCGCAGTGCTTGATCCTCAGGCGATCGCGGCCACCAAACGTTTTGTCGAAGTGACAAAATGGCGCGGCCCTTTTGAGCTTGAGGTCATGAAAGACGAGGCCACGGGCGAATTGAACGTGCTCGAAATCAATCCTCGATTTCCAGCCTGGTGTTTCCTCAGCGCTGGTGCCGGCGCCAATCTTCCCTACGCTTGCACCCTCTTGGCCGCTGGCCAATCCGTGAATCCCGCAGACTATTCATCCTATGAGGCAGGCACGATGTTCGTGCGAATCGCGATCGACCAGATCGTATCCCTCAAAGACTTTCAAGAAATCGCTACGACTGGCGAATTGATCCGCACCATCGCCAAAAATCCGGAGCTCTGAAGATGTCAGAAAAACCACGATATGAGCGCCCTGTTTTTGTACGACATGAACTTGGCGCCATGAATAAATTCGGTCGAGTGCAATCCATGAAACCCATGGAATCGATTGGTGGCGTGCCGATCGATGAATTGGTTGAGACCTATGGGTCCCCCCTCTTTGTTTTTTCCGAAAAAACCCTGATCGACCGCTACACCGCTCTGCGCGACGCACTTTCATTGCGCTGGCCCAAAGTCCGGATGGCGTGGTCCTACAAGACCAATTATCTGGAGGGGATCTGTCGCGTTTTCCACGAGCAAGGGGCTTGGGCCGAAGTCGTGTCGGAGTTTGAGTACGACAAAGCACTGCATCATGGGATTGCTCCGGACCGCATTCATTTCAATGGGCCGCTCAAAGAGCGTGCCGTGTTGGAGCGCGCGCTGCCTGCGGGAACGATCATCCATATCGATCATTTCGACGAACTCGCTCTGGTTGAAAAAATCGCTCGCGAAAAAAACATCACGCCCGGTGTAGCCATCCGGGTGAACCTCTCGGCGACTGGGGTTCCAGCTTGGAGTCGGTTCGGTTTTAACCTCGAAAGTGGACAGGCATTCGATGCCGCGCGGCATATCAAAAGCCGTGGAATCCTGAATCTGGTCGGTGTGCATTGCCATCTTGGAACCTTTGTCTTGGAACCTGATGGCTATCGCGATCAGGCAAAAAAACTCGCCGAGTTCGCCAACAAGCTTTCGGATGACCTCGGCATTCGTCTGCAATTCTTGGATCTTGGCGGCGGAATCCCCTCGCACAACACGCTCAAGGCCCAATACCTGCCTGGTGACCAGTCAACACCCTCGTTTTCACGTTACGCGGAAGCGATTGCAGACGGCCTTTCCGACCTGAAATATCCCTCCAATGAACTTCCCACATTGGTCATGGAAAACGGCCGCGCTCTGGTCGATGACGCGGGATTTCTGGTTTCGACGGTGCACGCCAATAAACGTATGCCAGACGGCCGCAGGGCCGTGATCCTGGATGCTGGCGTGAACACTCTTTTCACCGCGTTTTGGTACAAACACGATGCGGTCCCGACTCGAAAACTCAGCGGTCTGCCTGAGCCCACGATTCTTTACGGGCCCTTATGCATGAACATCGACGTCGTGCGCGACACGATGTTATTTCCGCCCCTGGAGGTCGGAGACAAGCTCGTCTTCCGTAATGTGGGTGCCTACAACGTGACGCAGTGGATGCAATTCATCACGTATCGCCCGGCAGTCGTGATGGTCGGTAAAAACGGGAAACACGCGCTCTTAAGACGCCGAGAAAACCTTGAAAGCGTTATCTCACACGAGGAGACCCCGCCGTGGCTGAAGTCCTGAATCAGGCACGCTGGTTCGCCGACGCGTTCCTGCGCAGCTACTCGCAGCTGTTTTTCAGCCGTACCCGCACCGTCGGCGGGCTGATGTTTGTGGCTTCTGTCTTCGATTTTCGAATGTGCATCTTTGGGGCGGGCGCGGCCATTCTGTCGATTCTAAGTGCCCGGCTTTTGCGCTTCGATCGTTCTTTGATCGAAGAAGGCGTGTATTCGTACAATTCAGTCTTGGTGAGCCTGGGGATCGCATCCCTGCTTGAAAGCACGCCCCTTGCCATCGTTTTGAGCGTTGCCGGCACGATCCTGACGGTTTTGGTGACTGCGGCCACGCGTTCGGGCACCTATCAGAGTGGCTTGCCGATCCTAACGATCCCGTTTGTAGTCGTGTTCTATCTTGCGATCGCAACCTCGACCTCGTTGGGTTTTTCGCTGAGCTTATTGCCCACCGGTCCTCCCATCACTTTCCTCCCCGAATGGCTCGCCCTCTACTTCAAAAGTCTGGGGATGATTTTCTTTCTGCCTAGATTTGAAGTGGGTTTGGTTCTGTTTTTGGCGCTGCTGGTTCATAGCCGAATCGCCACACTCTTTTCGCTACTCGCTTTGGGTGTGGCCCTTTCCATCATGCAAGTCAGTGCACTTTCGGTTCTTGCCGGAGAAGCTCTGCCACTGCTGCTGACCCTCAACCTGATCTTCACCGCCATTGCGTTGGGCGGGGTCTGGTTTGTCCCGTCACGAAGTTCGGTCGCGCTGGCATTGGTCGGGGTCGTGGCCGCCGCCGCCATCACGATCAGCACGGCTCCCATTCTGGCGATGTTTGGTCTTCCGACCCTTGTGCCCTTCAACTTCACCGCCTGGTTGATGCTCTACGCACTTCGACAACGCACCCGAGACGGCCAGCCCAAATCTGTGGACTTCTTGCCAGGGACTCCCGAACAAAATTACGCCTTTCATCGAACCCATTTATTTCGGTTTGGAGCTCATTACACCACGCGACTGCGCGCTCCCTTCAACGGAATTTGGAAATGCACTCAGGGCGTTGACGGAGAGTTCACCCATCAGGGTGTCTGGAAAAACGCTTTTGACTTTGAAGTCGCAGGTGAAGACGGCGAGGTCTTCATCGGAGGAGGCACCGAGGTTCAGGATTTCCGGTGTTATGGGTTGCCGGTGTTGGCACCTGCCGCTGGGACCGTCGCTCGCGTCATCGGCGAGATTCCAGACAACCCCATCGGGAAGCCAAACATCGAGCAGAACTGGGGTAACCTTGTTTTGACTTACCACGCACCAGGGCTTTACTCGCTGATCTGTCACCTCAAGCCGGGGTCGATCAAAGTCGCTGAAGGCGACTGGGTGATTCCTGGCCAGATCCTGGGTCATTGCGGAAACTCGGGGCGCTCACCCATTCCGCACCTTCATTTCCAATTGCAGGCGCTGCCGCAAATCGGGGCACCGACCATTTTCACCGAACTCCACGACGTGATCCGGGTCGGCGAACCATCGGAATTACTTTCCACAACAGTGGTCGAAAAAGACGAGCGCATCCGAAACATTCGTCGCGACGACACTTTTCATCAGATGTTGTGCGCTTTTACCCCAGGGTCCGAATTCGAATTGGTGACCGGTGAAAACGTCGAACTCATCAAAGTAAGCATCGACCTTTATGGAAGAAACCTACTCACGAGCAGCAACGGGGCGCAGCTCGTTTTCGAACGCGACGAAGACCGGTTTATCGTGTTCGACGTGTCGGGCCCGCGCTCTTCGGCCCTCTATGTGATTCGTGCTGCCCTGGGACGCGTGCCCTTCGACGACGAAATCGGGCTCGTTTGGTCCGACTACTTGCCGCTCGGGTTGGTGTATGGGCTGATCGTGCGAACTGTTTATGAATTCCTGTCCCCATTCATCAATAACGGCGGCATCAAAATCGACTACACCAGCGAAAGGGACGGCGCTGCTCTGGTCATCAAGGGGCAAACTCCCATCGCCCGTGGCCGAAAGCCTCGTATGACAACACACGCCCGGCTCGAGACCATTGGCGGCCTTGTGGAAGCCACCGTGACCACCCCACGACGGGTAATCACGGCTCGCCGCAGGGAAGTCCAATCCAAGGAAACCAAATGAAAAAAACTGCCTGCATTCTGATGTTCATGCTTCTCGTTTCGCCCTTCGCCAACGCTCAGTACACACCCGATGGTGAAGCGTATAATCGCTCCTACGGCGCTGAAGCCGTCGGAAACTACGAACAGGCCCTCAAGGAGCTGAACGGCCTGACCTCCGCCGCCAAGACGAAGTATTTCTTTCAGCTGCGTCGAGGCTGGCTGCTCTATTTGTCGGCCCAATACGAATCCAGTGTTGAGGCCTACCAAAAGGCCACCAAGATTGCCGGCTCGGGTGCCATTGAACCGCTGCTCGGCGAAATGTTGCCCCTGATGGGACTCAGGCGTTGGAAAGACGCTGAGGCCGTGGGCACAGCCATTTTAAAAATAACGCCCAAGAACGCGCTCGTGATCGGACGGATCGCGTGGTGCCAATATAATCTGGGGCGCTTCAAAGACGCCGAGGACAACTACCGGCAGGTTCTGGCTCAATTTCCCGCCGACCTCGACATTCGAGCTGGATTGGGTTGGGCCTTGATGAAACAGAACGACAAGCCCGCGGCAGCAACGGAGTTTAAGGCCGTGCTCGACGTCGCCCCCAGCCATGAAAGCGCTCAACAGGGACTGGCTGCCACAAAGTAGATCTTCGCTCCCGTCACGTGAGTGATCACTTTGATCAGCGTCCATTTTACCAAATTTTCGACATCTCCCTGGAACATCGTTTCAGTCCTGCCGACTGATCCCACGGTAGATTGCGCACATTCGCCCACATGGCGAAAAAAATTCCCCCGATTCAATAAAATGCAACATTTTCGCGACGTTGATCGCTGCACGTAAGTGATTAGCCTCGTGAATCTACTGATTGATGAGCAAACCCGAAGAAGAGCAACGCTGGCACACTGTTTGCTCTTTAGTTAACCGAGTTCGATGAGCTCGACATGCCGGTAACCGGGCAAAAACCCACCTGGCAAGTTCGGTAGACCTAACAAAACGACACAACAAAAAGTTGTGCCCATTGGGGAGATGAAGATGACACGAAAGAACGAGAAAAACCTGGCGCCCGTTGTACGAAAAGACGGTGGTTTCCTTGAGACGTTTGACGCAATTCAAAACAGAATTCGCAAACGCGCCCACGAGATGTTCCAGATGCGCGATGCCAATGATGGGGATCACCTCACCGACTGGTTCAATGCCGAGTCCGAGGTCCTCACGGAGATCGCGCTCGACTGGAAGGAAAAACCCGATCGTTTTGTGCTTAGCGGCAAAATCGAAGGTTTTGAACCCAACGAAATCAACATCCAGTGTGTAGACGGCAGGATTTCGGTCGGCGGAAGCCATAAGGTCGAAAAAGCAAACGATGGCGAATACACGTCCTCGGAAATCAACTTTTTCCGCACCATGTCGTTGCCGCAAGGGGTCGACACAGCGCACCTTGAGACCAAATTCGAGAACGGCTACTTGGAAGTTGTGCTGCCAAAAGTCGCTTCCTAACACCTTCGGGGGGAG
>JBFFMO010000019.1:0-15584 GCA_041554035.1 Allomicrovenator sp.
AGCCGCAGCATCCTTATCGATATGTTCGATCTGAAGGCCGCCATACTGCACCATCTGCCCACGTAAGGAGGCGTTGTAATCCGCTCCAGCAAGATAAACATCGAGGTCAAGATCGGTGACCCCAAAGCGCTCCCAATCCACGCGTCCACGAAGTCTGCGCGTCATGACCACTGCCGTGTTCCGCAGGTCAAACGTGATCACATAAAGCGCCAACAAACGTTCCACCAAGGGATCGACGTCGTCCACGGCATCCAGAACACGCGTGAGGCGCGCCCCGCGATTGCCCCGGGTTGTGCCGGTTTCGGCGATCAGCAGCTCCAATAAATCGCGAGCGCGAGCGGGGTTGCTGTCCCACATGGCATCCACGTTCGCCAACAAAGACGCGCCCGCATGCGGGTCGCCACCGCGAACAAGGCGCAGCGGACCGGCATAGAGCTGCGCGACACGCGCCTTGGTAACTCGGTAGGTTCGTAACCGATGAAATTCCCGGTAGATTTGCCGTTTGGACGGGTCGGGCTCATGGCGAATCGCGGCAGCAACCAAGGGCTCCATCCAGGGCAGAGACATTTTCCCCGCGACAGCTGCTTCGGCGGCAAGCTGCAACCAGGGCAACATTCGGGGCGTGTAATCTGCGGCGGCCTCATCGCATGCTCGAATCACGTTCGGCCTGCTTGTTCCTCGCCAGAACACACCGTAACGCCGCGCAAAATAGAGCCCGAGCGCCAGCCCAACCAGGCTGTGAAAACCGGCCAGATACTGCAAATAGAGCAGGTCGAATAGTCGACGAGATGACTCAACTTCCAGATCCGTGACGCGTGCGGCGAGGACGCGCATCAACTCAAAGAGCCACTCAAGGTCTGATGGCAAGGGTTGGTTTCGAAGAACCTCTTGTGCTCGGGCGTGCATGTCTTCGTCGCCATTACGCCAAAGAGCGATGGCGGCCAACGCGGCCTTGGGTTCGAGCGCGGGGCGACTGCGACGTGACGAAGTCGCGATCAAATACATGATTTCAAGGTCGGCCGCAGACAGCAACGCGAACGTCTTTCGCTCAAGCAGCAGCCAAAGCGGCTTTTCGACCAGAGTCTCGTTCCGGTTAAACGCCCACGAAAATCCGAGTCGTTGGGCAAGGTACGCAATCAGGATTTCGCGACGCTCTTCAGGATGATTATCGAAGTCGCGCGATACCCTGTTGGCCAGCTCCGCCGGGTCGTGGCCCTGGATGGCCTCCCATTGCGCCTGAAAGTCGCGAGGCAACTTTTCGTAGATCTCAGCCACCGCCACCGAAACCTCTTCGACTTCGGAAACTTCTGAGAGCCCTGTTGAAAACGTTGTTGTCATTGAGAATTCATCCCGAGTCGCTAGAATGCGACCGTTATTAATAATACACGTGCTCCAAGGGTCTTACGATGCATAAGTTGTGGTGGATAGGTGTGGTCTCGTTGGCGTTGTCGGCTTGCGGTGATGACAAGAAGCCTGCGGTAAATCAGGCCAATAATACAACCGGGGAAAACAACGTCACGAATAACGTGACGAATAATGCGACCAACGGTTCAACAAATAACGCGACCAACACGGCGAATAACACCACGAATGGCTCGACGAACAACGCCACGAATGGCTCGACGAATAATGCCACGACCTTCGCGGAAGTGACCTATCACAACACAATCCGTCCCATGTTAGAGGCCAATTGTGTGTCTTGCCACAAACTTGGAAGCATCGGGCCCTTCCCGCTCACCGACTATGATTCGGTGGCGAGTCTGGGAGAACTGATCTCGACGACCGTCGAATCGGGAACGATGCCCCCTTGGCCTCCAGACGAGACCTGCGGTGATTTCCGCGACCCCAAACACCTGAGTCCAGACCAGATTCTGCAGATTCGTGAATGGACTGATAACGGCAAACCCGAAGGCGATCCTTCGGAATACCGCGCGCCAGCAGGGGCATCGGCCGTTGATTTGGGAACGCCGGACTATATCGCGGATATCGGCACCGATTATGTGCCAAATCCCGCTGGCGACCGAATCGACGATTACCATTGTTTCGCGATTCCAACGTCATTTGGTGTCGACAAGTACTTGAGCTCGTACGAGACGAAACCCGGCAATATCGCGACCGTTCATCATATGTTGTTCTGGGCCGCCGATGCGTCGCAGGCCTCAAAGATCGCGATGCTTGAAGCCGAAGACGACACCACCCCGGGTTGGGATTGTTTTGGTGGAAACCGGGTCGACGATGTCCGCGGCATGTTGGGCGCCTGGGTTCCAGGCACGGCCGGCATCCAATATGGCGATAATCGCGGCATCAAGATCGCCAAAGACGCCTACATCATCGTCCAGATTCACTACAACACGCTGAACAACACCAACCCCGACCGCACCAAAATCGAGATGCATTTCACGGAAGGCACACCGGCCGAGAAACTCGCCATGTACCCGATGCCGATGCAGGACCTCTTCGTACCTGCCGGCGAGGCCAATGGTTACGCCAAGCTGGACGTGACGCTTCCGATCCCGGCCAAGGTCTACGGGGTGTTCCCTCATATGCACCGTCTTGGCACGCGCATCCGAGTGACCACCTCCAAGGGCAGCAACAACTCATGTCTGGTCGATGTGCCGCAATGGGATTTCAACTGGCAAAATATCTACCTCTACAACCAGCCGCTTGATGTTCCTCTGGGCACCAAAATTACGCTTGAGTGCTGGTACGATAACTCACCGACAAACCAGCCTCAGGGCCAGATGCCACGCGACGTACGCTGGGGCGAGGGCACGTATGACGAGATGTGTTTGAACTATTTCGTCATCAAAGATCTCGGCATCAATTTCTAAGACGTCATGATTTGGATTTTAGACCGGCCATCCACGGGATGTGCCGGTCTTTTTTTTGTGCAAGGCACCAGTCAAGACTTCGCCAGTCATGCCAGGCAACCCAGTCGCGAGTACTGTTTACCAATGGCGGCCGGAAGATATTTGATGCCGTACAAAACACGCGGGCGTATGAATCCGGAACACGTCACGAACGAAAAAAAGCCGGCATCACCTTTTGGGATGTGCCGGCTTCTTAATGCCCAGTCTTCGGGAAGACCCATCGGGCTTATGGACAGGTTGGACGCGAATTCACTGTCGCAGAAGTCTGATCAACGTCGTTGCATGAGAGGCCATCGACGTCCAACGAGTTTCCAGCTTTTCCTGCTTCTGCCACTCGTCGGGTACAAGTCATGGCAGGCGTCGTGCTGGGCTCCTGATGACAGTCAGTCGTAGCGCCCACGCCACCAGCGTCACCGGCAAGGGCACCAGAGCCTCCACTGCCACCCGCGCCGTTCGAGAGAGTGACCGAAGCACTGGTTAGGTTCGAGGCGATACGCCACAACGAAATCGAAGCGCCGCCGGCTCCATTATCCCCGCCGTTTCCACCAGAGCCGTGTCCACCATGACCACTGCGTGAATAGATCGAGTTCGTTTGATAATACACTCCTGGAACGCTCTGCCCATCACCGCCGGCGCTTCCATCTCCACCATTTCCACCCGCGCCACCGGCGCCGCCTGTGCCTGAAACGAGTTCGATATTCTTAGGATACATCGTCGTATCCACAAGAATCAGGGCTGCCGAGATTCCACCATTATATCCACCGGACCCGCTTTGCCCGGCACAGCCGCCAGCTGGACCGCTGACGGTGGCAGTGGTGTAAACATCAAATGAGCCAATCGAAATGGCCTGAAACGCATATCCTCCCCCCCCGCCGCCGCCACCACCTTGGCCGAGTCGGCCGGAAGCACCTCTATTTGGCGTCCATACGAAATTCGAAAGATTCAAGGAGCCCCATTTTGAATTTGAGGTGGGCGAGACGTTCAATGCGGTCTTCCCGCCCAAACCGTCGCCCAGCCCCAGACTCGTCCAGCCCGTGTTAGCGCCCAAAAGAACAGTCGGTGCGCTTCCTAAGCCTCCTGAATTTGTGTAGCCAGGGGCGTCTTGACCGATTCCGCCTACGTTGGGCCCAATATTCCAACCGCCGGCGCTAAGCCCTCCCTTCGCGCGGGCAATTAGACCGCATTCATTCGCCGTACCGCTTTGCCGAGTAATGGTCATCGGTGGGACGGAGGTACCGCTGTAGTTGTAGCCGCCAATGGTCCCCACCAGAGGTACTCCCCCACTGCCATCAACTCCAGCTGCGCCATCTCCGGCCTTGCCGGAGGTGATTTTCATGTCCTGCATGACGAGCCCTGATGCGTTTTTCAACACCATCGCGAAGTTGGAATACCCGCCGGTCGCGCTGAGCGCAGAAATATCAGAGGTCTTGATGGAGAGATGCTCTAAACGAGAGGCCTTTATGAGGTTATCGCCCCTGACGCCCAGAATATGAGTCGGTGTCGCCTGAATGCTCAGAACGGTTTTGGCGGCGCAGTTATTACATGGACGGGCGCTTCGGGCGTTTGTGTCGGTCCAAATCTCGGGCTGCATCTGTGCATTTTTGGGCTCAAACCCACCGTAGATATCGACACCGTTAGCGAGGGTGAACGCGGGAACGTTGTAATTGACCGAAGCCAAGAGGTAGACGTCACATCGAAGTAAGGCAGTCGGTGCCAGAATCACACACCCATATGCGGCATTGATCGCGCTCTGAAGCTGAGCGCCAGAGTACGGCGTGGATGGCGAGCCGTTTCCAGAGATGGCGAGAGCCGACACGAAGATCGCATTGGGCCGATTTAGCGCGCTGTTCCAATAGCGATCATGACCATCACAATTGGAATCGATCCCATCAAAACCAGACTCCTCATTTACCGGCTGAACCACCTGGGCACAGGTCAACGGAACTTCGCCCATTCCAGGAACACATGAATACGTGCTCGCTGCGCAAAGGTTTGTCGAACCATCGTGTTGTGTCGTGGATACGGTGCAGGCGTCACCCACGCTGTTGATACCGTCGCTGACATCGCCGTCGACCGTGTCATCCAGCCCATCACAGTCGTCATCCAAACCGTTGCAGAGCTCAGCAATGGGATTTGTGGTCTGTGGGCAGTTCAGAGCCCAGACGCCGGTGGTGTTGGTGCACGCGTTCGCGCTGATGGCACACTGGCCCGCCTGCCCTAGTACGTTGCAGAGATCGCCCACCCCTTGAATCGGCGCCGAAGCTTGAGGGGCAGCGTCGTCGAAATTATCGCAATTATTATCTCTTCCGTCGCAAATCTCCTGGGCACCGGGATACGAAAACTCGTTGTTGTCGTCGCAATCGGTGTCGTCTTGGACCGGTTTCACCATGGCCATAGCTGCCGCAGCGGCGTCGCAAAAGAAGGTCTTGGTCATCGGATCGCCAAAACCATCTTCGTCGATGTCTTCGTAATAGAGGAACGCCGGATCAGTTTCGGAGGTCTCGCAACCCGGGGCCGCCGTGCAGTCGGCGAAACCAAGATTACAACCCGGCACACATTCAGGTGCGAGGTTTAGATCTGGAAGACATCGAAAAACGCCGCCGGGTGTGGGTCCGCCGCAGGTGTCTCCACAAGTCGTGCAGTGATCGGCGCCCCAGGTTTGTGTTCCAACTTGCTGCACATCATCACGCTGGCCATCACAGTTCTTGTCAAAGAACCCGCATTCAGCGGGAAATGAATGGAACAAGTCGGCGGCGTCGTAATAGACGACGGCGTCCGTGTCATCGCAGTCGTAGGCGGTGATGCGGTCATTTCCTGTTCCACAATTCCCGGTCCCAAAACCGTCGTCATCGCGGTCGACACAGTCCGAACAGGTTCCGGCTGATGGAATGCAAAAAGAACCCGCGCCGGTATCGGTGCAGGCAAATCCCATAGGGCAGTCTTCGGCTGTAGCGCAATCAGGCAGACATGCGCCTGTTCCGCTCTCGTTGTCGGCCTTCGGTGCTTCGGTTCGAAGATTGATGCATGTCGAACCCGAACCGCAATCGGTGACGGTCTCACATGCGGAGCAATACGTTGACGGGGCATCCTGGTTCAAATTGAACGGCGGAGCGCAAATCGCCCCAAATGCCTGTCCAGCTTCGACCTCGGTCTTATCGAAGATCACATCAAACGGGTCTGCCGCCAGCAACTGGTGAGGTGCTGCGCCAGTCGAGACAACCAAACAGGTCGACGACACGGTCGAGCCCCCAGCATCCGTAAAGACGATGCCGTCACAAATGGTTGGGTCATCATTGCAGACGGCCGAACAAACACCTTCGCCCGGTGCCAGTTCCGTGAATACGTCCGAGAGTGGTATTTCGAGCAGACCGTCTTGGTCCAAGCGATTTAGCGTCAGAAGGGTCACACAGGTGGTGGCACCCACGATATCGCAGTCGTTGGCCGAAGTGCAGCGCTGATAATCAGTCGGCAATTGAACTGGACCGGTCATGTCATTGAGGTCGTTGCCATGATCTGGGGTTTCATCCAGATCCGAACCCCCATCGGTGATCATTTGGGTGTCGGTTCCCACGTCCGTGGACGCGTCCATCTGAACAGACGTGTCGCCAGCATTTTGAGCCGGAGTCGAATCGTCCGAACAGCCGTTGGTTGCGAGGAATGCGGCACAGAGTGCTGCGAGGTAAATCGTAGTGTTTTTCAAGATATTGCTCTGTGATGTGATTGCTTTTGATTGTTTCCAAGGAAATCAATCACAGGCGCTCGGAAAAAGGTCTTGATACGAGTACTCGACTTGAATCAGGACATCTTCAAGTTTGGACCAATCAAAATCGGCGTTGGCTGCACTCTTGGTGTCGATCAAAAGTGTGTACTCGGAAGCAACAGGTAGACCCGCAAGGGTGCGGTTGCTGCCCTCATCGCTACTGATGAAGGTGTTGACACCCGCCAGCGGACTCATCGCCCGCCCATTTGTGCGTAGGAACGATATCGAACCGTAGTCACTCATTCCGTTGCCGAATGCTCGAACATACTCGTCCACATTGGGCTGGCATGAGCGCAGCTGACTTACGCCGTCATAAATCACGGTCACTGTTGGCCGGCCGTCGCCGATTTCGCCCACCAGTTGGACGCCAACCGATTCAATCTTGGCGTTGCAAGCCAGGGACAGGTTTGCGAACTCGCTAAGAGCCAGTGTGAATGGCGCTGCGAGGATGTCATCACTGTGATCAAGCACCTGCGTCAAGGTGGCCGAAGTGCTGTACCGAACCCGACGATTCACCGGAACATACGACTCGCGAATCATCTGTTGGAAACGCTGACTTTCATCAAGTTCGCTCTCGTCGGATGCGTCAATGATTCGACGCGTCAGCCCGAACACGTCATTTCGTAGTGAAAGGGTCTCGGTGGCTTTGCTGCGTTCGGATCCACCACACTCGCGTTCCAGCACCTGGAGCTGCTTTGAAATCTCTTCGAGTTGATAGGCGTTTCGCGAAAGTAGAATTTGGATACGCTGGGCGACAAAGGGGCGAACCGCGAAATACTCGAGCACAACGAGCCAGTCCATCAGGGCTTCACGGGCTGCGCCCAACTGACTTTCGGCACGATCAAGTGCGTAAGATTTCGTAAAGATGGATCCCACACCACCGACCAAATTATCGAGGTCTGTGAGTTGTCGACGAAGCTCCACAAGTTTCGCATTCTCCAGACTCGCCTGAAGAACCAGACCTCGATACTCGGACATACGTTGACCCACTCGGAATTCGGCGCGAGCAAGTGTCAAAATCAAGGTCGATGTATCGATTTGTTGTTGTTGGTAAAGGGAATTCTTGGAACGAAATTCAGCGTAATCTCGTCCATAGGCGAGCTCGACTTGAACTTGCGCATTGCCAAGCTCCACTGCATCCCGCAAGGCCGCGATCTCGTTGTCGGACAGGGCTTTGCTTTTCGCTGCGGCCCCTTCGAGCGCCGCAAGGTCGGCTTCCCAATCCAACGCTTTGAGGTCTTGAAGCTCACTCAAGTTCTGAAGTTCGGCCTTGATAAGCTCGTCGTGATAATTGGTGCTCTGTTCAAGTCGCGATGCCTGACTTTCGAAGGCCGCCTTTCCGGCTCTCCCAAGGGCGGTCACCCTTCGGCTGGCCAACATCGCCTGAGCGCGAGCCGCCGAGGTCGTATCGCTTGAGGTTCCTGTACTCAGGGGCATCGAATCAGCTGCCGTCTTGAACGAGCCGGCTTTAACGCCAACGAGTGCTTCCAGGGCTGTGCCGGCTGTTCGCAACCGAGCCGCTGTTTTTTCGGTTCGATAGTCGGTGTCTATCTGGCCGACGCGCATGCGATCCCAGCGTGCCAATTCACCTCGGAGCTGTGTGGTGTGGGCTTTTCGACTTGTTGCTCGCTCGGCCAGGTTCTTCGCGAGATCTGCGACCGATTGATCACGAATGCCGTCACGAATCTTTAGGTTTGTGACCAGCTTGTCCAAATTGGAGCTGCGTTGCTCGTCCCATTGGTCGATGTCGTTTTTGAACGCAAAGAGCTCGGAATAGGCGACGTCGAGCTTCGAGATATGATTCTCAACTTCGTCGCCTTCGATGGCGAGTGTCTGGAAGGACTCCAACACGGCAAGTGCCGCACGGCCAGCTTCGGACACAGAAACCTGCGAGGGGTCAAAAGCAGCGTCGATGTCAGGGTTGGCCATATTCGCGAGACCACACGTACCAAGATCAACCGCAGCACAGGCTGGGTCAGACAGAAGCGTCTCGGCCGTGCATACGGGCGGCAGTCCACAGATCGACACGATTCGATTGGCCGATTCACGCATTTCGGTGTTCAGTCGGGCCCGGAAATCGGCCTCGGTGAGTGCCTCTTGATTCACTTCGTCAAGAATACCCTCGATTGAAAGCCGGCTGGCTTCAACAACTTCCAGTGCGTGTGTTCGTCGTTCAACGAGAAGGCTGTCGTTATCACTGAGTGGATTCAACGAAGTCGCGGTAATCACCTGCGCATCCCGAGCAAAGACGGCATCAGTATGGGGTGTCGCGAGTCGATCGATCGCAGTGGTTAGAAGCGAAAACCCTTGAGCTAACGAAGCCCCCTCAAAGGCCACACCAGCTGCGCGATTAAAGTCCACGAGCATGCCCATGATCAAATAGAGCTCAACGGCGCGGCTTTGAAGGTACTCGACGAACACCGTCCGCTGCGTTTCATCGCGTACGATGGTCGCCCAACGATCGGCGGCCAGGGTCAATGCGCTTGCGTATGCATGCCAAAGAACGCCGGCCTCGCTGAGCAATTTCACGCGTTTTGCGTTCGCGGCATCACCGTCTGTGGCTCGGCCCAGCAGGGTCAGAGCATCCTTGTGAAAGAAGTGAGTGAAGACGTCGCGTTGAACGTCCAGCACTTCTGTTTTCCACGTTTCCAGGAGTTCGAGGTTCTTCACCTCAATCGCGTCCAGGAACACGGCTGGCGCTGCGGTGTTTCGTAGCCAGTCGCGGCGAAGATTCATGTCCGCGTAAAAAGCTCCCAACTGACGGGCGAGAAACGCCTCATGCGCAGAGTCTGACATTTGAGCCAGCAACTCAGCCTGAATCGCATTAGCCATCAATGCATCGCCGTTCAAATTGGCAAGGGTGATGTCATTGGCTGCGTAGGCGGTGAGTTCGAAAGCACAGAGAGCCTCAACCGAAGGAACACAAACCGGGTTTTCGTCATCGCCACAGGCGTCCAGAAAGTCTTCAAAACTTGGATCGCCGACTCCAGGACCTGCACCAAAATAGCGACCCAGCTGCGTTTCAGTGGTCACGCCATTCAAGACTTGGGTGGAATAAGCGATGGCACAATTGGCTCGTTCAACCGGGCCGGCGTTTTTGAATTCGGCAAGTGTCGACACCGTTGCGCACGAATAGTTGGTGCCGTTCACATCAACCGCCGCGACGGTCGCGAAGTCTGGATTCACGCAATCCCCAAGGTCACCTCGAGGTAAGGTCACTGGGCTTGCGGCCGGGGCCGTTCCGACAACGGGCGTGGCACCGATTCGGTCTCGTACACGACCCATTTCGAAAGAGCCTGTGAATGAGAGCTGCCCAACCTGCTCGGTTCCCGCCTGAGTTTGCGTGTCATAGAGACCTCGCCATGAATCGGCGAAACGTCCCTCAACCAGGCCAGCTCGGAGCGCTACTGCGTCGAAATCCAAACGAATTGATCGTTCGACTTGGCGACCAGGCAAGCCCGCGAAGAGGCCATCGGAGAATCGATACTCATTTTTGAAAATGGCCTGATATCTATTGAGCGCTTGGTTGAATACAAGGTCGGTGATCTCGTAACGCCGGGCGCTATCGTTATTGTTGCGCGGCGAAAAAATGGAGCGGCTATCCACCGCCATTTGAACCTTCATCGCGTCGGGCGTGTCGCCTATCAACGAAAGTTCAAACTCAAAAGCTTGTCCACCGAAATTCTCGACCGAAAGCTCTCCACCCCAGACGCCGTCGAGTTTTCCAGTCGGAACCAATGCGAGGTCAAAGATACCGACGGTCGTGGCGACCGAAATATTATGAAATGGGTTTTCAACCGTTCCATCAAAAAGTGTCGCGCGGCCAACGGCATCGATTTCAATTTCGATTTCAACTCTGCCGTCATTTACCAAGGCATGATGAATCTGATTTGCCCCCGCAGCTGCGCCGCCCTGGGTGATCCGATACGAAATCCTGCCATCCGGTGCGTCACCCTTAACTTCGAAGCTCAACTTGACGCTTGTGTCTCCAGGAGCCATTTCGAAAATGGTCTGAGGTGGCGCAACCACCCTAAGGCCGGGCGCGCCTTCGACAAAACCGGCTGCGGCGTCATCACTTCCAGTCGCATGACAACGGCCACGGACCGAACACTCTTGCCCAGATTTGCACTCGGGCGTGCTGGTGCACTCATGTGAACAAAAATTTTGGAAACAGAAGGTTCCGATCACGCAATCGGCGTCGATCGAACATCCTGAATCTGACTCAAGTTCGAGGCTACGAACCGGCAATGTTTCTGATTCAACGATCGTCTCTTCTTCAGCTGAATCGTCATCGCAACCACCACTTAGGATGGACGCAAAGATCAACAAAGTGGCAAAAAACCCCACTTGCTTCATAAATACCTACTCTAAAATATCGCTTATATGTCTCTGCCAAAGCGTATACAGAAAAGGCTTGTGAAACACAATGTGAAACACATAAGAAGCGCCAAAAACCCGCATAAACACTAACGATCAGGTGTATACAAACCCAATGTGCGTCGTATCTGTTTCGCTTTTTTGGATGACGTTTTTGCCAAAGCAGTTGAACATCTCGCTCGTCACTTGCACCGTGGATCTCTAGTGTTTGCCTCAATACAACGACGATTCATCTTTCCTGGGGCTTTCATTACGGCCGAACCAAAAGCCGGAGAAGGCATTCCCGGATTGGAACGCCTTTGGTTGAAGCACTCTGACGGGCGAGTCGAGGCGTGGTTTCTGCCCGCGATCGGAAAGGCCCAGGCGCCCGTGGTGGTCTTTGCCCACGGCAACGGTGAGCTCATTGACCATTGGCCAGCCGCCCTTCATCACTACCGGGAGTCGGGCTATCACGTCCTTCTGCCGGAATACCGCTCCTATGGACGTTCTGCCGGCTCGCCCAGTCAAGATGCCATCGTCGAGGACTTCACGAAGTTCTACGATTTGGTAAAAGCGCGACCCGATGTGACGGACTTTGTGTTCCATGGTCGCTCGCTTGGTGGCGGCGTCGTGTGTGCACTCTCGCGGGTTCGCGAAGCCCGCGCTTTGATTCTGGAGTCCACGTTTTCGAGCATGAGCGACATGCTGGCGTTATGGATGGTGCCGTCATTCATGGTGGCGGACCCATTCGATAATGTCGCGGCGGTCGCGAATTTTTCGGGTCCAATATTGGTCTTGCATGGGTCGCATGACTCGCTGGTGCCCCCGTCAAACGGCCGTCGGCTGGCCGAAGCTGCTCAAAATGGGCGGCTGGTGATGTTTGATGCCGACCATAATGATTTCCCTCCGGATCGCGCGGCCTATTGGAAAGAAATCGACGAGTTTTTGGGTTAGGGCTGCACCCCGCCTTGCGATGACGACGGCATTCATATAATTTGCGGGCCGACTTAGCTTCTATGGATGTTCAATGGCGCGGATGCCCGAAGTCGGAGAGGTTGTCGACGAGGTATTCCGAGTCGAGGCTGCGATCGACAGCGGAAATTTTGGGTCGATTTACAAAGTCCACGACTTGTTGGAAAATCGCCCACTTGCGCTCAAAGTGCTTCGGCCGGGTCCCCACGATGAAGACGAGCTACGGCGCCGATTTGAGCGCGAAGCCCGTTTGGTTTACAGCCTAAATCATCCCCATATCGTCAAAGTTCATTATTATGGCCAGACCCGTTCGGGCCTTCCCTACATGGCGATGGAATTCCTTCAGGGCACCGACCTTCGTACTCTTTTGCACCATCATGGTCCGCTGAATCCAAAGCTCGTTAAACGAATCACTCTTGAAACTCTGTCCGCACTTCATGCTGCACACGCTCTTGGAATCGTTCATCGCGACTTGAAGCCGGCCAATATTTTCCTGGTCAACGACAACGCCAAAGGCCACGTCAAAGTCTTGGATTTCGGATTTGCCAAGGCCCTCGATGATGATTCGCAATCGAGCGAAATCACCAACGCTGGGACCTTGGTCGGAACGCCAGCGTACATGTCGCCCGAGCTCGTGCATAAAAAGATGGTCGGTCCAGCCGCAGATATTTATGCGCTGGGCCTGATCATGGCCGAGATGGTCACGGGGCAAAAAGTCATCACGATTGAGAGCGTCTACGACACAATCTTGTTTCAGGCCTCGCCCAAAGAAATCAAACTTCCCGACGAAGTCACGGGTGATATTCTTGGGCCGGTGATTGTCAAAGCGATCGCAAAAGCCCTTCAGAACCGGTACGCCGACGCCGAAGAAATGGCCCACGCCATCTTCGAGGCATGCGATGAGCCCTACGAGACTCTGGAACGAAAACCAGAGCCTGTGTATGTGCGCGAATCGCTGATGGAACGTGGGATGTACGTCGTCGATAATTCCAAAGAGACCGACGTCACTCAACCGCGCAATAACGGGATGCCCTCACTGGATGATATCGAGCGAGAGCTTGGACCGGAATTCGACTACGGCCCCGTGGCAGAAGAGCCGTCTCCTTCCCCCATGGATTCGGGTCGCATCACAGGCGAGCGAAACACACCGATGCCGATGCGCCGGCCACGAACCAATCCGAATCTGCGGCCAGCCTCGACTCAGCAGAATTTGCAGGTCAATCGCCGACGCCTGGCCGAAACGATGGACATGGAACCCGTCGTGATTCCTGAACCCGTGTATGAAGACGAAAGTGGTCTTCCAATCACCGAGTTCTTGATTGGCATACTGGTCGCCGCCGTGGTTCTAGGCGTTCTATTCGTGCTGAAGTTCTAGTGGTCGCACTCACAACCGTCAGGGTGGTCGCCGAATTCACCTCGGCCTTGGGCGTGGGCTATCTCTAGCCCTTCAGCCAGCGCTTCATCGAATCGTGGGTCGCCCCAGCAGGCCTTCAAGTAATCGTCGCTCGTCGCATCGGTTGCAAATCGCGGCGCATGACCCACCGCGGCCGCCAAATCCTCAAAAACCTGCGTGTCCAAGAGTCCATTATTCGCGCGCTCACATGCGCGATTAAAATAAGCGGTACCGACCGGGTCTTCTCCGAAATAAACCTTTGAATGACCTTCATCGGTGCGAATTATGATGGCCCGATCGTAGGCTTGGATGGCCAGCTCCGAGTCAAGCATCCAGGTGTGGGCGATGCCCTTCCAAAGCCATGCTTCGACCGCTTGGGGCTGCACCTGCAGCCAAAAATCGGTCAGCGTCACGACCTCTGACCAGTCTTCATTTTCGGCGTGACCTTCAACCAACCCAAAGATTGAAGTGGAGATCGATGGCTCGGCGTAATTGACCTTGGCAAAGAGTTCGAGCGCCCAGGCATCGAACGAATCCGCTTCGAATTCAGGTCGATTATGCCAACGCTCCCACGCCGCTAATGCTGCGGGTTCATCGCCTAATTGAGCCGCGTTCGTCCCCTTCAGATACGCGACCATATAGGAGTCGGGCTCTAGCTCCAGAAGCCCTGCGAGCCCGTCGAGCATCCCCTTATTATGCATCGCAAAGGTCCAACGCGACTTCCAAGCGAGGTCATGTTGTTGAAAGACTCCAAACACGTGGTCGATGTCGTCTTGGAACGAGTGCAAGAGTTCCAGCGCGATCATCCGAGAAGCATCCGATGCTGTGACCGTGCCGGACTCGATCTTCTTCCGATGCAATTCGATGAAACCGTCAAAGTCCGAGGTATCTTCGTTTGTTGAATAGGTGCGAGCTGCCTCCATTGCCACCCAAGCCCCCCAGGAATCGCCCATGCCGTCCAGCGCTCGAGCCCGCAACACTTGAGCTTGAAGTGAATAATGGTTCTCCCCGACTGCGCTTTGTGCTGACTCGAGGGCCAAATCAAACTCCGCGGCTGCCAGCGCTTCGGCGGCGCGATTGACGAGGCGATCGATATCACGCGTGGGCAATTGTACTGGCTTCTTGAATTGCTCCCATAAGACCTCAAGCTCTTCGATATTGGGGTCCCAGCCTTGGTCTTTGATCTTGCGTATTGCGGCCTTCACCGCTTCGCTCTTATGCAGCAGAAGTGCGGTTCCAAGTGCAATCGAGACCATCGGCGGTTCGCCCGAATTCAAGAAACCCGACCAAAGTTCACCGAGCCGGCCATCTAGCTCTTCATTCATTTCGTTGCGGGCCACCATGCACCCAAGATGCATGATCGCTCGGAACCGCTCCGCTCCCTGCGCCGAGGCCGTATCGGTGAAGACCTGATTCAAATCGCGAAGGCCCAATTCATTCTTGAGGCTTTCGAGATGAGCCGAAGTCTCGTCAACCTGTAATAATGCGGTCGAATACATAACGACCACACGGTACTCGACCTTGTCTTTATCCTTGAACCAAATACGAGAATAATCCTCTTGGTCACCTTTCAAGTAGGTAAGCCCGCGTTCCCAATAGCGATCCAGAACCACCTCGATTTGCCCCTCAGTGACGTGGTCTGGAATGAGGAATGTGTTCATTGCGCCACCTTGGGTCCAAGAGTCGTCTCCAACCATGTCAGAATTTCTGGGTCCATCTCTGCAACCCAACGCTCATACAAAAACGCGTCAAACATGCAGGAATGAGCCATCGAGGTCATTTTTGCGCGGGCATCGACGTCATCGGTCACGACCCATTTTTTCAAGAGAAGTTCAAATTCCAGAGGGTTTGTAATCAACACCCGAAGCGTCAGCAAATCCGACCAAAAATAGTCAAAGTCGCCCGAGTCGATGGTGTCCACGAGCATGCGTCTTGTGATGTTTTTAAAACCCAGAATGGCGGCCAAAAGATCTGCCGGCGCATCAGCCGGATAATCCGCACCAATCGTGTCAGAAAGAGCCTGGACCTGATTTGAAATGGGTTGCGGCGAGTAACGAAGATCAAAGACAAACGCGCCGTCATGGTCCTCGACCGTTAGGACGGATCGGGAAAACGTGGTCCGGAAGCTCGTGCGAGGCACACGACCTGGCCGCTGCAGCATATTCCTTCGAAACTCGATGATCTTATCCGTCTGGGTCCATTCACGGCTGCTTTCGGGCCAGGGGTCATACTC
>JBFFMO010000020.1:0-15511 GCA_041554035.1 Allomicrovenator sp.
CAGGCGGATGACTCCGACTCAGAAGACGATTGGTCGTCCAAAGTCGCATGGAATAACTACCACAACGCTTGGATCGGCAGCAGCCAGACCAGTGAATTGCCTGGGATCGTTGTATCCAATGGCATCACGCCATTTAGATTTGACGCTGATGCTTACGAATTTGCCGCAGATCCTCTGCCGATAAACATGGAAGGGTTTTTTCAAACGCAGGCTTTTGGAATCTATTTGCTTGGGCACGATGCCGTGGCAGATCACCGGATTCGCCTAGAACGCCGCCCGGACGATGGGGCCTATGTGCTTGATTGGAGAGGTAAAATCGCACTTGCCTATTCGGGGGGTACAGATTTCAAATACGAGTTTTCGGCAAGATTCGAGGGATTGAGATTTGATGCGATCAGACTTCCGTATCTTGATCCAGCGGTAGCGAAGGATTATCTAGGCATCGATGCAACGGCGGTCTCGCCGAGGGACTATATTGCCCCTTTTGTAAGTGATCCGGATAGGTTTCGCTTTGAAGACAGAAGAGGCGTGACACACGCCGTATTCGAGCCGCTCTAGGCGCTTGGAGCGCGATGCATTCGCCCGATATGGGATTGCAGGAGTTCGTCTGAAATCCCAAACGCGTTCACCAGGTTGGTGGCCTGAGGTCGGATTTCATCACAAAGCTCGGTGATCTCGCTGCGAATGGCCTGTGCCTTTGCCCCAGCAATATAGCCTTGTTCCTGGAACCAGCCCGAATCGCGATGAATGCAATCAAGGGCATAAAGCGCGCATTGCCGCGTAAGCTCAGCCTTGATTTCGGCCGATTCTTCGGACTCGACCGCCTTCCAGAAGATCTCGGCGACCGATCGTTCCGAATACGCTGTGGCCAAGGCCACCATATGGTCGCCAACGGCATTAGCCGCGTCGAAGGGATTGCCTTTGGCCATATGCGCCCGCAAACGCGCTGCAGCGGATGCCACCAAATCGTCTTGCCGGAACCGAAGTGCTTCCAACCAAAACTCACTCGAACGTAGGTGCTCCGAATCGGTCTGTCGCACGGCAACGGGGTTGGTTTGGGTCAACACCACTGCGGCTCGCCGCCCCAGATATCGTGCGAGTCCAAACACTCGTTCCTCGGAAAATTGCATGCTGAAATCGGTCAAAGCCGACTTGGCGACAAGCAGGCACAAAACCGTATTGTCTCCCTCGAACGTGGTGAAAATATCGCAATCGTTTTTGAGCGTCATGAATCGATTCTCGCTCAGGTACCCCTGGCCGCCGCAGGCTTCGCGGCAGGCCTGAACGACGTCGGTCGCATGCCAGGTGGCCATAACCTTGAAGGCCGCCGCCATGGCTTCAATTTCGCGGGCGTCTTCCTCGGTTTTGCCGACATATCGCTTCACCAACTCCAGAAATGCGAAGTCCAGCGCGTAGGTTCTGGCGAGCCTCGGGAGCAAGCGCAATTTATGGGTTTGGTAGTCCAGAATGGGGACTTCAGGGGCTTCTTCCGGTCCAAATTGCTGGCGACGGTCGGCATAACGAACAGCGATTGAGAGCGCGACCTTGGATACCGTAATGGCTGAGCTTCCAACGGCCACTCGGCCGCCGACCAGCGTTCCGATCATCGTGAAAAAACGACGACCAGGACTGACGATATCGCTGTGGTACTGGCCGTCGGGCGTGATCTGAGCAAAGCGCGACAACAAGTTTTCTTGAGGGACCTTCACTTGGTCAAACCAGATCCGGCCATTATCCACGCCGTTGAGCCCCATCTTATGGCCGCAATCCTCGACGCGAACGCCAGGCATGATTTTTCCCGCGTCGTCCCGAATCGGAACCAATACCGCATGAACGCCGTGGTTTTCTTGGATGCCTTCTTTATTGGTCACCAGAAGCTGCGCAAAAACGGTCGCCATATGGCCGTGGAGCCCGGCATTTCCAATCCACTCCTTACGCGCTTTTTCGCGCGGGGTGTGGACGACCAACATCTTTGATTCTGCGTCGTAGGTCGCGGTTGTCTCTAGATCACGCACGTTTGAGCCGTGCCCAAATTCGCTCATCGCAAAACAGCCCAAGAGCCGGCCGGCTGCGACATCAGGCAGGTATTTCTGGCGTTGTTCGTCGCTGCCAAGAAAATAGATGCTGCCCCCAAAAAGCCCGAATTGAACCCCGTATTTTATGGTCAGTGACAGGTCGCACGTGGCCAAGGTGTCAAAGACCGCGACAAACTCGGCGAGTGAGTCGTCGGTGGTGATTCCTGGGTACGCGTAGGTGCCGTATCCGCTGCTGGCGAGTGTCCGGAGCCAATCCAGGACTTGTTCACGTTGCTCATCCTTGAGCATTTCTGGGTCGTGTTTGAAGCCCGCATCCACGAGGAAATTCCGCACCTCGGCCTTGAGCTCTGCCTGAGGCCCATCAAGCCGAGCGTTCATGACGCTGACGTCAAAGGCCGGTGGCTGAATTCGGTCGGGCTTTTGTTCGTGGCGAGCGTCTGGAATCAGATCGCCAAGTGCGCCGTTATCCCAAAACCCTAAGACATCCTCGAGCTCTTCGAGTGATGCCATGACCTCCGCGCTCGGCGCGTCACCATGCACCGCAGCCATGCTCGCCCCAAGGTCCACCAAGGTCATGCGTTCTGCGCCGTCTAATTTGCGGGCTTCTTCACGAATCGTGCGTCGAAGTTGTAGGAGTTCAGACGTGGTCGGAGGGTTCGAAGCGTCCAACCATCCATCGAGCGAGGATTGCTGCACTGGTGACAACCACTTGGACTCTGAGCGAATCAGAATCGCCTCGTCTTCGGTCAATTCACCGTCTGCCCACGCGACGTAGAGCAAGGGTAGAAGCGTAAAAAGTGCCGGATCGATAAGCGGTTGCATGGTCCCTCACGAAGTCAGTTGCACACTTAGATGCCACCGATCGCGCTTAGACTCAATGAACCTTTAGAGCTTCAACTTAAAGGTGAGCGGCTCGATCGTGACGGTGTGGCCCGAGATATGGCGCGCGTCGCCTTCACCTTCGTAAGCGTTCCAATAATGTTTCAGTGGGAAGGAACCCACCCACATTTTGCCCTTCTTTTGCATCGTGATGATGACCTTTTGGGCTTTGCACTCAGCGTTCACGGCCGGATCTTTCACACCGCAAATATAAGGCTGATCTTCGGTGATGCTGGCCTCAACAAAAACCTGTTTCGTTTTGCCGACAAAATCCGAGGGATAGATGACCCCCTCAAGCTCCAACAGATGCTTTTCACCGCGCAGGCTAAGAACCTGGTACTTGCCCTCGTCGACGACCGTGCATTTCCGGAATTTGTATTCCTTGGAGATCTGACACGTGTATTCGCCAGCTTTCAGCAGTTTCGGCAGGTCTTCGGCCTGAACCGATGTGGCGACGGCGAGCAGGGCGATCAAAGGCAATATCTTCTTCATCACATTCATAAAAATCTCTTAAGCTAAATTTGCGAGCATCGCGGCACCAAGCACACCCGCGCGATCCTTGAGCGCGCTCATTTCGAAACGCACATCGTCGCGACACGCGGATAAGATGAGTGGCGTTGTTTTTCGAAGTGTCATGTCGCGGAAATTTGGAAGGTTTTCCAAAACCCCGCCACCCAGCACCACAACCTCTGGATTCAACATCGTGACCGCATTCGCGATCGTTGCACCCAAAAACGTCGTCACTTCTTCCCAGACGGTCCGCAGCTCAGAAACTTCAAAAATCGCCGCGTCGGCCGCCGCCAGATCCATGCCTTTTGCGGCCTCAAGGTCACGCGAAAGCTCGACCAAACGTCGCTCAAGGTGAATGCCGCCGGCGTAGGCTTCCAGGCATCCAAATTCGCCGCAGCCACATAAACGACCCCCAAAAGCGACCTTCATATGGCCGATTTCGCCCGCTTTTCCGCCCGCACCGTGCACCAATCCACCATTTGCGATGATGGCTCCGCCCACGCCCGTGCCGACAAAAACGGCCAGCGCGTCCGTCGTGCCCCGAGCTGCGCCAAGCATGTACTCACCCCATAAAAGGGCATTCAAATCATTGGCGACCGCCACTTTGGCGCTCGAAAAACCGCGCAATTCCTCGGCCAGTAACGCGCCGAACGCGATGTTTCGCCAGCCCAAATTCGGGGAGTTGAACACCATCTGACCGTCGGCGCTCATTTGTCCGGCGATCCCCAACCCGATCGACTTCAGTCGATTTCCATCGATCCCAGAATCCATCAACATTTCTGAGAGGCGTTTGGCCATGGCCTGGGGCGTTAAAGCGTCGCGTACCGGCCTACGCTCTGAAAACACCGTCTTGTAGGACTTATCAAAGACCTCAAGACGGGCATTGGTGCCGCCCACATCAAATCCGGCGTAGAACATCACCAGTCTCCGTGAATGTAGGGATTGCGTTTTTTCTCGATGCCGATCGTCGTTTCAGGGCCGTGGCCACTCAAAATGCGAGTCGTTTCGGGCAATTCATCGCGCATGCGCCGCAAAGAGATCCGCATCGCCTCGGGATCAGAACCGGGCAGATCCACTCGGCCCATCGACCCGGCAAAAAGCACATCGCCTGAAAACGCCGTATCGATCGACTCAAACCAGAACGCGACACTTCCGGGACTATGACCGGGAAGATGGATCACTTTTGCGCTCAAATTGCCGACCTGGATTTCATCGCCTTCGGCCAGCCAGGTGTCGACCTCTGGCAGTTTTGCCACAGGATACCCAAACATCATCCCCTGTTGCTCGGCTGCGTCGTAGAGCATGCGATCGTCGGGATGAAGCAGAATCGGCGCGCCCGTGGCCTCTTTGCAAAAGGGCAATGCTGCCACATGATCAACATGTGCGTGCGTCTGCAAGATCTGGGTGATAGAAAGACCACGTGAGGTGGCGAGCTCGATGAGTCCCGGTCCATTCCCACCGGCGTCGATGATGGCGGCTTCTTTGGTTTCAAGGCAGCCCAACACGTAGACGTTGGTCATGAACGGGCCCACGGTGAGCCACTCAATAAAGGCGTGTTCTGTCATAGTGCGTCCGAATTAAGTACGTCTGTTGAATACATGAGACTGGGCGTTCGTCCAACGGCGCGTATGCTTTCAGCTCAACGGCCCGACAACTTTTTAAAAAACCAAAGGGATCAACAATGAAGAAATGGATGTTTGTCGCGGCGGCTCTCGCTGTCGGATGTGGTGAACCACAATATGTGCGTGACACCGAAGAACCTAATCTTGACGAGTATACGATGAGCCTGCGGCTCGATCGCAAAGACCTTGATCGTCTTTATGTCGAAAACGCGGACAAGATGTTTGCCTCGAATATCGTCAAACAATGGGAGCGTGACGCGGCCACAGGAAAACCTCCTGTCGTGGCGATCTTCCCCATGCGTAATGAGACCTCGGAGCATATCGATTCACAGCTCGATGCGTTGCTCTCGAAGATCGAGACCGACCTTGTGAATCAGTCTTCGGCGGATGTGGTGAGCCACGAAAATCAGCCCGACCTGATCGCTGAGGTCAAACGTCAGCAATCCGAAGCCTACGATCCCTCGCGGCTTGCCGAATACGGTCGTCAGTTGGGTGCGCAGTATTTTGTCACAGGCAAAGTCTACGACTCGGCTGAGCGTGTCGATGACGAGCGCCGTGTGCAGTACTTCATGTTCATGCAGGTCATCGAGGTCGCCACTGGAGCCATCAAGTTCCAGAACGAAGCCGCGTTGTCCAAGGGCTTGATCAAATAAGGATGGCCATGCGCCTTCGTGCCCAACATATATGGGCGCTCTGTCTTCTGGTTTTGGTCGCCCTTAATGGGTGTGCCACGTATTCAGATAACATGCGCGAGGCTCGGCAGGACCTGCAAGCCGGTCAGCCCGATGCGGCGGCGACTTCGATCAATAAACAGCTCGAAGTCGACCAAAACACCGATCTGCCCGGCGCGCTCGATGGCGACAAGGGACTTTTGTTGTTGGAGCGCGGGACTTTGCTTCAGGCCGCTGGAGATCCCAAAGGCTCGGCGCGCGATTTTATGATCGCCGACCAACGCCTTGACTGGCTCGACATGAGTTCAACGGCCGCCGACACGATGGCCAATTGGCTCTACAGCGGCTCGTCCGCGAATTACCGAGCGCCCGCCTACGAACGCCTCATTTTGAACACGCTCAACATGGTCAATTTCATGTTGATGCGTGATTTTTCGGGAGCCCGCGTCGAAGCCCGTCGATTTACGATCATGGAATCGTATTTCTTGGACGACGACGAAGGGCCGGCGATGCCCGGTGTTCTGGCGCTTGGCAATTATCTGGCCGGTGTTGCTTACGAAGCTGGCCACGATTGGAGTGGCGCGGCGCGTTATTATGCGCGGGCCTGGCGATTTGGCATGCGGGACCCTGCGTTTCGCACCCAACTTGTCGATCTGATGCGCGCCACAGGGTACAAACCGGTCGAAGACGATCCCTCTCTTCAGGAATTGCACGTTCAGGCTCAGCTCATGGGCAGCTTGCGGCTGGCCGAATACCGCGCCACGCATATCGATGGGGTCGTGGTCGTGATCGTTCAAAACGGCATGGTTCCCTACAAAGAAGCCGTACGTCTGCCGATCGGACTCGCCCTGACCTATGCCAGCAATAACCGTCGCTACATGAGCGATGAAGAATACCGGCAGGCCAATGAGGTCGCGGTAAGCGGAGCATTGAAGTGGCTGAACTTCCCCATGCTGACCTGGGATGGCCTGCCCGGTCTGGGGCAACCTGAACTGAGCCTCGGTGGTTCGCGACTCGATCCGATCGGATCGGCCGATATCGGTCGTGAGGTCGAAATCGGTTGGGCTCGGATTTCGGGCCCCCTGATCGCTTCGGCACTGACACGCATGGTCACCCGAGCGATCGCCGGTGCGGCAAGCCGTGAGATCGCGCAGGCTGCGTCTGATTCCCAGGGCTCAGGTGCTGCCAGCGCCATTGGCATTCTGGCGCAGCTCGCCGTCGAAGGCACGATGACGGCCATGGATAAGCCTGACACCCGGTCTTGGACGACACTTCCCGCAGAGATCCGCGTCTTTCGCATCAAGTCTGAACCCGGGCGATCGGTCCTAAGCGCCAGTGTGCGCGGAAGAACCGATCAGCGAACCGTAGATATCGCCGCACAAAACTTAACGATCGTGAATTTTTCGAGGTATCGGTAGGTCTAACCGCCGATTACAGGAGGCTCGTCATGAGTAAAAAAACAAATGTTATTGGTGGATTAGTGACCCTCGGGGTCCTCCTTGCTGGCTCACAAGCCATGGCCCTTGATGCCTACAAAGATCGACGCGGCGTATTTGTCGGTGCGTCGATCGGCGGTGGTGTCGGTGGCTCCGAGCTTGATCGTGAAGGCGAGACCACGGGGCTTGATGATAAACGCCAGATGGGCCTTACACTGCGGGCTGAGCTCGGCGGTGGCATGACTCAAAACCTGGTGTTTTCGGGTCAAGGCAACTGGTGGATCCGCACCGTTCAGGTCAACGATCGCGATCTTGAGCACCAACACCTCAATTTTCTGGCCAACGTGAACTTCTTCTTGATCGAAGGACTTTATCTGACCGGTGGATTTGGTGTGGCTTACGGCTCCTACGATTCAGAGAGTCTGCTGAAGGTGAACCACTATTCCGAGATGGGCGTAGCCGCTAAAGGTGGCGCCGGTGCTGAGTTTTTCGTGAATGGCACCGTGGCTGCCGGCGTCGAGGCCAGCTACACACGACACTTCTACTCTGAGTCGTATTTCGACACAGTGGGTGGCGGGATCGTGATCCGCTGGTATTAGGACAGATTATAGGCTATCGATCCGCCCCGTTAGGCGATGCTGTCGATCTTAGGTCGACTCAAAACAAAACATCTTGCGTTTTGAAAAAGCTATGCCTAGTATCGCGGCCCCTGTGAATCAGGGGAAAACTTTATTATACGCAGCAAACGGCCCGTGAGCCGCGTTTCAGGTACAAACGATGCGCGAAAAAATCAAAATGGTTTCGTCAGCCGGAACCGGCTACTTCTACACGACAATGAAAAACAAGCGTAAGACTCCGGATAAGCTTCGTCTTAAGAAGTACGATCCGAAGATCCGTCAGCATGTTGAGTTCGTAGAAGCGAAGATTAAGTAAGACCGGGCACGCCCGTCAGATTTGAGGTTATAAGATGAGCAAGTACCAGAAAATTAACTGGCGTCGCCGCAAGAAAGTCGATCCGTTCGAGCAGAACCTGTCTTGGAAGATCGACTACAAGAACCCTGAGCTTTTGAAGTTGTTTGTGACCTCGACGGGAAAAATTCTTCCTCGTCGTATCACCGGCGTCAATGCACGCAATCAGCGTAAGCTTCGTCAGGAAATCTTGCGAGCACGTCATATCTCTCTGCTTCCGTACACGACGCACCTTTCCTGATCACTCAGGTCAGCATGCTTCGTATTGAAGGCGACCTTAGGGTCGCCTTTTTTGTTTCGGCCAAGTGGCAGTGAGCAGCTGGCAGTGAGCAGTGAGCGGTTTAGGTCGATCTTTGGCGCTTGATTGCGATCTGCGATGGGTCCGCCAGGCTCCAGCCGCGCCCTGCGATTTGCGGTCGTATAATTGCAGAGTCGCAGTGCAGACCATAGGGAGGCTGTCGCATAAGGGGGCTGATATTGTGATTGGTCCGCGAGCCCTATGGCTCGCTTGCGATTGGTACGCGAGCCTTATGGCTCGCATGTGTCTGAATAATCGCATGAATCGCATGCAGGCCATAGGGCCTGCGTACCAAGCGCAGAATCGCAGAAGTGGTAAAATAGGTCGGAAACGGTTGCCAGGATTTCTGGCGCCAAGTCAAAGAGACAGCCTCCATAGGGCCTGCGCACCATGCCCGGCCATGACGAACCGCCTCTCGAACCGATAATCTCACATGCTAATGCACTAGGATGTCTGTTCACGGCTGGCTGCGCACTGCTCACCGCTTGCCGCTCACCGCTCACCGCTCGCCGCTCAGTGCAAAGTCGATCAGCCTTAACTAGACATGGATTGGACCTTTGACTATGTTCTGTCTGTTTTTTAGACCCCACGGATCCTGTGATTCGAGATCGAGGTATAGATGAAGTCACTCAAACACGTCCTTGGAATTGCACTGGCGTGCGCAGCGCTTACGGGATGCAACTCGCACCCTGTTTCTCTGTCCACTGCGACGGGCTCGGTTGAATACCAGCAGAAGACCTCCATCGACGGCTCGCAGAAGGTCGACATCCTCTGGGTCGTCGATAACTCGGGTTCGATGTGTCAGGAGCAAAAGGTGCTTCGCGATAACTTCGTGAAGTTCATCGACGAGCTGAACCAGACCAACCTCGATTTCCATATCGGTTTGACGACGACGGACATGAATCCGGCTTACACGCTCGAGCCCGTTGCTCAGCCCGGACTCCTGCAGTCGACCCCTCAGCCGATTCCTGGATTTGACCAATCTTGTTTGAATGCTGTGAACGCCAATGGCCAGATCATCCCAGGTGATTGGGGCCCTGTTCGTGCAGCGGTTCAACAGGCTGTCGATTGTATGACGACACCCAATGCATCTGCCTTCAATTGGAGTGATGCTGACATTTCATGCGCGATGGACGGCGTTCCGGCCGATTGCTCTATCGCTGGTGTTTGTACGCCTGGTGCCTGTGCTCGCGAAGATCTCTTTCCGAATCCATCAGAGTACCGTGCGATTCCCAAAGTTTTGCGTTCTGCCGACTACAAAAACGGCAACGTTTTGGACGTCGCTCGTTTGACCGCAGACTTTGCGTGTATGTCACTTGTGGGAACACGCGGTTACGGCATCGAGACTGGCCTTGCTGCAGCCGTGGAAGCGGTTTCGCCGATCAACACCGGTGGTGCTGAAGACGGTGATGTCGCGTTGATCGATCCTACCGCTCCAAATCACGGTTTGATCCGAAAGGACGCAACCTTCGCCTTGATTTTTGTCTCCGATGAAAACGATTGCACCAGCAATGCCGCCCTGACCATCGCCGAACTCAAAGATCCGACGCGCCAAGATATTAAGACAGACGCTTGTGGCGCCGATATCTGTGAATTTGAAAACGTCGAAGGCAAAGAGGGCACCTCAGCTCTGATTCCTGTCGAACGTCTTAAGGAACAGATGATCGCCAACCTCGCCGCTACGAAAGGCCGCGAAGATCTTGGTGAAGCTGAGATCCTGGTGGCCTCGATTCACGGTAACTCGAAACGCTTTCTGGCGGCTGACGTCCCCACAAGCTGTGACGTCACCCAGTCTTATGTCAGCCCATCATGCGCCAGTCTGAACGGTGTCGCGTATTCGGGTGACCGTTACGAACGATTCCTTCGTACCTTCCCAGTGGGCAACTACTACCCAGAGCCAGTGGCAACTGCTCCTGATACCGCTCTTACCGGTTGGTTGTGCAACGGCGACTTCGGTCCCGCTTTGGAAGCTATTGGTAAGTTCATCAACCGTGACTCCGGTGGATGCGTGTCTCGTGACATCATGCCCTGCGAAGGACCTGACGACACCTCATGCCCAAGCTTCCCTTATACTGGGGCAGCTGGCGTATGTGAGAAGATGTTCAACACGGGCATCATGGGGCCAAGCGGGAACTTCGTGGAGCCTCAGTACTACTGCAACAGCGGTATTCAGCTTCGCGCCAAAGTTACCGGCACCAATGTTGACCCGGTCGCCAAGCTCACGGCCTCCAATTACTGCGTGGATGGCAGCATTGCCGATCGCACCTTCCCTGACGGTTGTGTGATCACCGACGAAAAATTCGATTGGGTTGCCTGCCCAAGCGGGTTCCCTGGGCTTAAGCTCCAGTGGACCAGCGAGATCGAGGCACTCAATGCCTTGAATGGCACGGAACTTCAGATCCGCTACAACAGCGCGACTTCCGAGCCCGCACTCTAAGATTTTGGCCCTAAGGTCATCAAAGGGCGTCCATCGCAAGGTGGACGCCCTTTTTTGTTGGCTGCGTTTGGTCCGCGGGCATCCTGCCCGCCTGTGCCTGGTCCGCAGGCATCCTGCTCGCCTGTGCCTGGTCCGCGGGCATCCTGCCCGCCTGTGCCTGGTCCGCAGGCATCCTGCTCGCCTGCGTTTGGTCCGCGGGCATCCTGCTCGCCTGCGTTTGGTCCGCGGGCATCCTGCCCGCCTGTGCTTGGTCCGCGGGCATCCTGCCCGCCTGTGCCTGGTCCGCGGGCATCCTGCCTGCGATTAACCGATCTGAAACCCACACGTCTGATGGCTGTACGCGACCTGTGTACTGGCCGCCAGGCGCAATGCCGGGCTGGAGCCCGGCGCACCAATCACTACCTCGAAACCAGCAGACCTCCTGAAACCTGACTTCCTGAAACCTGACTTCCTGAAACCTGACCTCCTGAAACCTGACTTCCTGAAACCTGACCTCCTGAAACCTGACTTCCTGAAACCTGACCTCCTGAAACCTGACCTCCTGAAACCTGACCTCCTGAAACCTGACACCCTAATTAGACCGGCTTGGTTTAATTGTTTGATTTCAACCAATTACATCAAAACTACAAAATATTGTAATAAGTCTTGCGGATGTGGATGAACTTCGGCATGCTTACGACATGGAAAACGAACCCGAAATGCCTGAGGTCGAGAAGGTCAGACGACTCGCCTATGCCCTGATGAGCCCCGCAGCACGGCTCGCCTCGCATTTTGGGCTCAGCCTGACGGATGTCCGTCAACTGATGGATATGGCGTATTTCCACGAAGCACGGCGTCGCGGCCTGAAGCTTCAAGAAGTCGCCGATGCGATGGACATCAGCATCTCTAAGGCAGCATTGCTGTCGAAAGCGCTGAAAGAGAACTTTGTGGATGCCGAGAGCCAGGCCGAGCTTCCACGCCGCATCGAGTTCATGTTGTGGGCCGAGCCCCTGTCTTTGGCGCGCATGAAACAGGTGCTCTCGTTCTCGGCCAAAGAGGTGAATGCCGCGATCAAAGAGCTCGAAAAGGGCGGCAGAATTTCTAAAGATGAACATGGCCTCTATCGACTTCAGGTCAGCACCGATCGCCGTGTCTGGGACACGTGGATTGCGCGCGTAGACGGAGTCAACAACGCCATGAAAAATGTGGGGAACGCAGTTTTCGCAAGGTTTTTCAGGCCAGCGCTACCGGCTTTTGCCAGAACCCTCGGGTTCCGCGCTTTGCCTGAAGACCTTGCGGAATTAAACGCGCTCTACACGCAGATATTCGAGTTGGTGCATAAGCTGGATGCTCGCGCCGGCGAAGCACCGGAAGAGGCTCTCGAGATGAGCCTGTCGATCTTCTGGTCAAACGACGAAGTAGAAAATGAGGGGGAAAAATGAAGAAGTGGATTCTGGTTCTGACGGGCTGCGTGTCGGTCATGTCTGTTGCGTGCAACGAAAACCCCGTGACCGTGCCAAACACTCAATGCCCCTCAACGAGCGTTGAAGTCCTTTTGCCGAGCGGTGAGATCGCCTGCAAGATCGAGCGTCCGATCGTGATCGAGACCGGATTTGAATGTGGGTCCATGCTTCGGAATAACCGCTTTGATTTCGAATCGTTCAGCGTCTGCGATTCCCGTCCCATTTTGCCACGGGCCGACTTCAATTTCTTGAACGGCCTCGACCTGCATTTTCGCATGCCGACGTTATTTCCGGCTACGCCGGTCACGCCGTCAACCGCATCATCACTCGACCTGCTCTGGGTCATCGATAATAGCGGTTCGATGTGTGAGGAACAGGGGCAGATCATTGCTGGCGTTCGCACGTTCGTGGAGCAAATCGTCGAATCCGGCATTGATCTTCAGATGGGGATCACCACCACGCATACAAATAATGACTATGATTTGGAGCCTCTTGCGCGGGCAGGGCAGCTTCAGTCGACGCCTCAGCCGGTTCCGGGCTACGACCCTTCCTGCATTAACGGTCTCGATGAAAACGGCCAAGTGATCGCCGATGATTTTTCACCCATCACCAACGCGTTAGCGATTGCCGTTTCGTGCGTTCAGGACCCTGTCGTCGGGGAGTTTGAGTGGACCGTTGCGGACATCGATTGTGCCATGAACCACACCGTTGGCTGCCAAATTGTGCGTCTTGGCTGCACTGACGAATTTTGCACCCCAGAAATGCTCTTCCCCGAACCTGCCCGCTATCGGCAGCTGCCCAAGGTCTTTAAGTCCGCAGCGTACAAGACCGGCGATACTTATGATTTTGTCGCCATGTCTGAGGATCTCGCGTGCATGGCCCTGGTGGGAACTAAAGGTTATGGCATCGAACGCGGATTTGAGGCCCTGACACTCGCCTTGTCCCCAGCGTTGAATGCCCCAGGGGCCTCCAATGAAGGTTTGATCAGGCCTGACGCACGTCTCGGGGTCCTCTTTGTGACCGACGAGGACGACTGCTCAGGCAATGTTGATTTGAACATATGCGGTCAAGACGCGTGCAATTTTGCCAAAACAAACTCGAGTTGGGGAACCCTTACCCCTCCCACCGATGTGGTCACCGACCTCTACGCCGCTGCGGGCGCGCTGAAGGGGCATAGCCTGGATCCACGCGAAGTCCTGGTGGCGTCTTTTCATGCCCCAGGCGTTTTTGACGGTGAGGTCCTACCGATCACAGCGACTGTTGAAGAATGCAGTGCCATCACCCCGCCGCCTGCCTGCGCGACATCCCTTGGCGTGGCCTACAGCGGCGAGCGTTACGGCGAGTTTTTAAGGGCGCTGCCGCTTGGCAACACGTACCCGTTTTCGCCGAATCGAATCACTCCGATCGAAGGCGTGGTGTGTGAAGGCGGCCTCTTCAACCCGCTAAATGAGGTCGCAGATTTTTTCGTGACCTCGATCACGGATGCCCAATAGCCCGAACCTTTCGCGAATCAGAACACCTGGGGAGACCATGAAATCATTCAAAAAGATCTTAGGAATTGCGGCGACGTTTGCAGCGTTGACCGGCTGCAACTCGCACCCAGTCTCGATTTCCACGGCGACAGGTTCGGTTGAATACCAGCAGAACACGTCTATCGATGGCTCAGAAAAGGTCGATATTCTTTGGGTGGTCGATAACTCGGGCTCGATGTGTCAGGAGCAAAAGGTGCTTCGCGACAACTTTGCGAAGTTCATCGAAGGATTGAATCGCACGAATCTGGATTTCCATATCGGTGTCACCACCACCAGCATGCGCGAAGATTACAATCTCGAGCCTGTTGCTCGGCCGGGCCTCTTGCAGTCCACGCCACAGCCCGTGCCGGGCTTTGACAGAACTTGCTCGAACGCCGTCGACGGACAAGGGAATATCATCCCCGACGACTGGTCACCGGTTCGCGCGGCGATTGCGCAGGCTGTGGCATGCATGACTACGCCAGATGCTGCCGCCTACGACTGGAGTGATGCTGAGATTGCCTGTGCGATGAATGGGACGGCGGGTTGCAGCATTCCGGGGGTTTGTGATGTGAATCCCGAGAACAACGCCACACTTTGTACTGGCGAAGATCTTTTCCCCAAAACAACCGACTACCGGACCATTCCCAAAGTCCTGCGCAGCGCGGACTACAAAAACGGCAACGTCCTAGACGTCGCTCGACTAAGCGCCGACTTTGCCTGTGTTTCACTGGTTGGAACAAAAGGTTACGGCATCGAAACCGGGCTTGGTGCCGCCGTCGAGGCTGTGTCTCCGATCAATACTGGTGGGGCTGCTGACGGGGAGGCAACCGCGATTGATCCTAGCGCTCCCAACCACGGCTTGATCCGTAAGGATGCTACGTTTGCTTTGATTTTTGTCTCGGACGAAAACGACTGCACCAATAATAGGCTGCTCACGCTAGACGAGCTCAAAGATCCCACCCGCGGAGAGATCGACGAACAAGCGGCTTGCCGCGAGTACGCTTGTGAATTCGAGAACGTAGAAGGAAAAGAAGGCGGTGCCTTGATTCCGGTCGAGCGCCTCAAAGAACAAATGCTAGCCAATCTTGCTGCCACAAAGGGCCGTGATGATCTGGGCGAAGCCGAAGTCTTGGTGGCGTCGATCCATGGGAACTCAAAGCGGTTCAAAGCCGAGGATGTGCCCGCTGTCTGCGAGTATAAGGCGGGAGCTCCAAGTCCTGTGACGCCGTCCTGTGCCAGTGTGAATGGTGTCGCGTATTCGGGCGATCGTTACGAACGCTTCTTGCGAACCTTTCCCGTCGGCAATTATTACCCAACACCGGTCGAGACTGCTCCAGATACGCCTCTCACCGGTTGGTTATGTAATGGAGACTTCGGTCCGGCATTGGTAGGCATCTCAGATCTTATTGGCCGAGACTCCGCTGGGTGCATATCGCGCGACATCATGCCTTGCGAAGGATTGGATGACACCTCATGCCCCAGTTTCCCTTTCACGGGTGCACCAGGCGCCTGCGAACAGATGTTTAATACAGGCACAGCGGACCCTAGTGGCAAGAACGTGGAGCCGAAATTCTACTGCACCAGCGGCATTCAGCTTCGCGCCAAAGTCACCGGCGCAAACCCGGATCCGACGGCGAAGCTTATGGCCAGCGATTACTGCGTGGATGGCAGCATCAACGATCGCAGCTTCCCGGATG
>JBFFMO010000021.1:0-15405 GCA_041554035.1 Allomicrovenator sp.
CGACTGCACGCGAGTGGAGGACTCAAGTCTGGAATTGATCTCACGAACGGCACTCATCGTGTCGTCGATATCGTTGGAGATCGATCGAACATCTTTGATGAGTTGCATGGCCGAGCGAATGGTCGGATCGGACTCAACCCACGCCTTAACAAGGGGTGGCATGGTGTCAGGCTCGGCACCGGAGAGCTCGGTTTGGACCAGGACTCCGAAAAAAGACTGGATGTCTGTTTGCTGAGTAATAAAAACGTCCATTTCCTTTTTGATGGGCTCAAACGAATTCAGCACATCGCGGTAGTCCTCTTCGGCGAGTTCGTACTCATCCAGGCGAACCGAGAGGTCAGCCTTGAGGAGTTTCGCCTCAGGAACGAACGACGGATCGGGGTCCGAGAGCAAGAGAATTTCGACGTTTCGTCGGGCTTCGCGGAACATCTCTTTGGCCACCAGTACCCAGGTGAGTTCCCAAAGAGCGCGGTCAAAATGAACGCTTTCCCTGGGGACACGAGCATACATGTCGATCGCTCGATCGAAATCACCTTGTTCGTAGGAAACGCGGCCTTGAGCCAACCAAGCCATCTCGACGATCTCGAGATCACGTGCGTTGGTTCCACCTTTCTGGACGACTTGTTCGAAGACTTGTTGCGCCTCACCAAATCGGTTCTCAGCAGCAAAACACACGCCCTTGAAGTAGAGCGAAATCGAGGCGTATTCGGGGGTCAAAGCGGCGCGATCAAAAGCGCCACGCGCTGCATCGAATTTACCCTGCCGATAGAGGGTCTTGCCCGAAATGTAGGACAGGGCACCGTTGCTGCCGGAACCGAGTCGCGCCACGAGCGCGTCCACACCCTCGAAATTGCGTGTTTCGAACGCCATTTCCAGAAAACGACCTGCGGCCTCGTCGAAATAGGTTCCAGGTCCAAGGTCAATCAACTGAGTGAAATAACGTCGTGCGGACTTGTAGTTACGGAGCCTAAAGAGGCTATCGCCCAACAGGTAGATGCTCTCACGGTAGCTCAGAAAGGAGCCGTTCTCTTTGGAGACGAGGTCCACGAGCAAAACGCTGGCGCGCTGATAATCTTTAAGAAAATAGGCGACTTTTCCGTCGTTGAAGCGCGACTCTCTCTTGTATTTAGACGCAAGGACGGCTGGCTTGAGGTAGTCGGCTTCGAGTCCGTCAATGGTCGCTGGAATCTTGTCGAGATCCCGTGTGAGGTCGGAGACCGACTGCCCAAAAGCGGAACCGCTGACAAGAAGCGAAACAAGGAGCGCGCCGGCTCCCGCGAGATTCGTTCGTCGTTTCATCATAGGGCTGGTCAACCGAGTCAGGGTTTGTCCTGTTGAGCCACGGGCTCTTCCGTTTTCACGTTATCGAAGTACTGGACTTCGCAGCGTGTGTCCGGGCGGTTTTCTTTCGAAGTGGCAACATTGCCCTTCTCAAAAGCGACGACGCGGATCTGAGCAATCTTGCCTTCTTCAGCTTTGAATTGGCAGGAGGTGCGTATATCGAATTCGTAGCCGTCGAAGTAGGTAAATACGCCGTAGCCACTTCCTTGATATTTCAAGAATACCGAAAGGTTATGAACGCCCGGCGACACCGTACCGTTATAGAATTCGAAGGTTCGTTTATCGGCCAGCGAGTCGTTCTTGTCGACTTGGCCAAAAATCTTCGTTCCATCAAGACTGTAGAGTGCTTCGCGAAGTTTAAACGCGGAACCCAGGTCGGTCTTGTGGATCAAAATCGCTCGCGCGCCCGCAAGGTTTCCGCTCAACAGGGTTTCACGAAGCAGGACGATTCGAGTCTTGGACTGAAAGACTTTCTCTTTGAGGTCGTCGATCTTGGTTTCAAGCTCCTGAATGCGCATTTGGTACGCTTCCTGAGGTTGGTTACCGTCGATCTGAAGTCCCTGAACCTGATTGGTATCCATGCGTGATAGCAGAGATTCGTCGGTTCCCGGGTAGTCGGTACGCAGCGGTCTGCCGCCAGGTCCCAAAACGGGTTCACCTTGTGCGCCTTCAGCGGCAGGTTTTTCAGCCTGACCGTCCACAGCGGGCGCATCCGTGGCTGCTGCATCCGTGGCTGCTGCATCCGTGGCTGCTGCATCTGCGGCAGGCGCGTCGACAGGAGCTTCGGTTCCTTCGGCAGCGACCACATCTTCCTTGGTTTCCTGCGCCCAAGCCGGCAAGGCAATCAAGAGACCAGCTGTAAGAATCAAACCATTTCGAAACACATTCATTAAAAACCTCAAGCTTTCCGACCGCAGAGCCTTCGGACGAGCCTAATGGGAAACCACCTGATTCTCAAGATGATCGCTGCACGAGCCAGCGTAAATCACACCCGAAGGGCTCAAACAATCCGCCATTGGGCCTACAACGTCAAGTCCTGACGGAACGTAGGGCATCGGCAGCGGTCGTGTTCAACACATCGGCAGCGGTCAGACCTGCACGTCTGGCCTGTTGAACCGCAAAAAACATGTCTTCTAAACCGCGCGTTGAGTGAGCGTCGGACCCAAGAATTAGCTTCGCGCCTCGCGCTTTTGCCTTTTGGGCCAGATCTGAATTCAGATCGAGTCGTCCGCTGGAGCCATTGATCTCGAGCGCGACGGAGTGTTGAACACAGGCTTCGACGACCGCGTCAAAATCGTAGGAATAGCCGTCTCGACCGCCCAGAATCCGTCCGGTTGGGTGTCCAATGCACGACAAAAGTCCGGTCTGAATGGCCGCGATCAATCGCGCGGTCATTTCGGCCGACGGTAATGCAAAATGACTGTGCACGCTGCCCACCACCCAATCGCATGAGCGAAGTAGGTCATGAGGCATATCCAGTGAACCATCCTTGAGGATGTCGACCTCAATGCCGGCGAGGATCGTGAAGTCATCCATCGTCTGGTCGACCTGGTGAATCCTCTCGATATGACGTGCGAACCGTTCGGGGTTCATGCCGTTAGCGACCGCTACAGCTTGAGAATGGTCGGTGATCGCGATGTACTCGTAGCCAAGCTTTCTGGCGGCCGCGACCATTTCTTCGATCGTTGCCCGCCCGTCAGTTTCGACCGTGTGCATATGAATATCGCCACGGATCTGATTGGCCTCGATGAGCTGGGGCAAGGTGTGGTTTTCGGCTCGTTCAATTTCGTCCGAGCCTTCGCGGATTTCGGGCGCAATATAGTCGAGGCCGAGCAGACGATAGAGGTCTGCTTCGGATTTCAGTTCGTGGGATTGATCGGAATCGCGCGGAAACACCCCGTATTCATTGATCTTCAGGCCCATTTTCTTGGCGCGGGCTCGAAGCTTCAGATGATGTTCTTTACTGCCGGTAAAGTAGTGCAGGGCCGCGCTAAACTGGCTGGGTGTAACGACCCGAACGTCGACCTGCATTCCGTTGCGGAGCCGGGCCGAAGTTTTGGTATCCCCGCGCACAAGAACCTCGTCGACCTCAGGCAGGCCGACAAAGGTATCGAAGATCTCCATGTGGCCAGCGCTCGAGGCCACGACGATATCGATGTCGCCCACGGTTTCACGGCCACGACGGATCGACCCGGCGACCTCGATCTGGGTCACGCCCTCGATGGTCTTGAGCTGGTCGAGGATCGCATAGGCCATAGTACGCGCCGCTGGCAGCGGGGTACGCCCCGAAGTCTGTTCAAGGCGTTCGAGCTCATGGATGATTTTGTCTTGAGTCTTCTGCCCCAATCCCTCGAGTTCGGCGATGCGCCCCGACTCTGCGGCCTCACGCAGCAGGTCTAGATTGGACACACCGAGCTTGTCGTAGAGGAGTTTGACCCGTTTGGGCCCAAGTCCTTGAACCTTCATGATGTCCAGCAAACCAGGATCGAGCTCCTGCAAGAGTTCCGCATGGGCCGGAGAGACGCCGTTTTCTCTGAGAGCTTCGACCTCGCGAGCCAGACTCTTCCCGATCCCATCGAGCTTGGTGATGTCGCCTTCGTCCATGAGATCTTCGATCGATTCGTTCAGATTTTCGATCGCACGCGCGCCATTTTCATAGGCGCGGATCTTAAAGGTGTTATCGCCTCGAATCTGCCGCAGAACGGCAATTTCGGACATGATTCGGGCGTATTCTTTATTGTCCATTGGGGAGTTTCCTAAGGCAGGTTTGGGCCAGAATCGCAATGCCGGGCGCACAAGTCAAAATGCCCGACAGGGGCCCGGCGCACCAGTCAAAATGCTGGGCCGGTGCACCGATCAAATCCCCGGGCAGCAGCAACCGGTCAAACGGACCAGAGCCTGGAGAGGTGTCTGTAAAAACCTTAATCCGGGCAGCCATCTTCGTCTTGAAAGCCGTCGAAATCTTCTTTGTCGAGGGGGCAGACATCGAGCGCGTCCAGAATGCCGTCCTCGTCGTTGTCGGCCTCGGGGCATCCATCGTCGTCTTTGAAACCGTCGCGATCCTCAGGTTCACCGGGACATTGGTCGGCGTCATCAGGAATACCGTCGGCGTCGGCGTCAATGGCGCTCACCGGGACGGGTTGCCCGTCACAGCATCGCGGATCGCACTCGATCTGCTTGATGGTCTCACGCACGCCTTCCAGAACGGTCGCCTCGGTGGAGCACACCGAGAGTTGAATTCTGCAGCCAGGCAGACATTCGACGGGAGGTTCCACTGGGGTTTGCGCGATTTCTGACTCGGTTTGAGTGTTGCCGGATCCTCCGCCACAAGCGCTCAAAACCAATAAGATCGCTAAAAATAGTCGTTTCATTAGACCCTCCTGTTGACGGGACGCTAACCCGGGATGGGGATAACGTCAAAAAGTCAGAGCAGGCCGAGCCGGTAGAGGTGGGCATCCCAGGCGTGAATGGCTTCCTGCAACACGCGGCTCTCGGCGTCGTAGGAAATGGCCTTCATGGCTTCACCCAGAGTCATCCACTGTGACTCGATGACCTCATGATCGTGGTCGGAGGTTTCGCCCTCGGTGTATTCCATCAAATAGAATTCCACGACCTTTTTGACGCGCTGGCGCGTGCCATCCACGGGGCGCGTGTACCAGTACTCGATGGGGGAAAGTCGAGCCACGGCGTTGCCGCTGCACCCTGTTTCCTCGCGAGTTTCTCGGCAAGCAGCTTCTTCGGGCGTTTCTCCGTACTCGATTGTGCCTTTTGGGAGCCGCCAAGAAGGGTTGCCGCCTCGCGTTGCAACTTGGATCAGGCAGACCTGCGTTCCATCTGGGTTGGGCTTGAAAAGCACTCCCCCCGCGGAAGTTTCGACAATCGGTTCGTTCAATTTATACCCATGGTAAACTCCGACGGTTTACCTGTCGGTCGCTGTGATCACAATATGTTTTTCTAATGAAGCCATGAAACCCTCCCATTGTTCGTCGGTCAAAACGAACGGGGGTGAGAGTCCGAGGACGTTTCCAAACGATCCCGAGGGCAAAACAAGGTAGCCATCTTTTCGTAGTGCCTCCATCAAACGAATGCACATCATCCCGTCGGGAGAACGCATATCGTCCTTGATGAATTCCACTCCGAGCATCAGACCTTTGCCTCGGACATCGCCAATCGACGGATGTCGGGCCTTGAGCCCGTTCAAGTCCTTGAGCCGACGCGTTCCGATTTCAGCGACACGCTCAGGCCAGCGCTCATCGGCCAGAACGTTCAAGGAAGCAAGTCCCATGGCCGCACCCAGCGGGTTGCCAAGGAAGGTCGTGGTGTGAATCGACTCGCCTTTCGAATTGCCCCACCCCGCCATCACCTCTGGCGTTCCAATCACCGCAGACAGTGGGAATCCACCACCGAGGGCCTTTCCGAGACAGAGCAGGTCTGGAGTGACACCTTCGTGTTCGCACGCAAACATGCGCCCCGTACGGGCAAATCCTGAAAAGATCTCGTCAAAAATCAGCAAGATCCCGAACTCGTCGGCGATCTCACGCAGTCCGGTCAAAAAACCGGGAGGAGGCACGACTTCGCCGCCTCGGCCCAGGATCGGCTCAATCAAGATGGCCCCGATATCCTCGAGCCCGGACGCGGGATGTTTTAGAGAATCCCTGAGATGGGCAAGAACGGCCGCCGAGATCGCCTGCGGTGTGCTGTCGAGCGCCATGCCAAAGGGAGGGCGGTAGGGGTCGGGGTAAGGAAAATGGCGAACTCGCGGGTTGAGTTGAGCCAAGAATGGCTCGCGAAAGCTCTTCCTGTAGGCCGTTGCGGCCAACGCGCCATGGGAAAGACCATGGTAGCCGCCCCAAAACGCAATCACACCGGACTTCCCGGTCTTCATCACAGCCGTCTTGAGCGCCGCTCCAATCGCATCCGCGCCTGAGAGCCCAAGGATCGACTGCTGAAGATTGCCGGGCGCGAGTTCAGCAAGGCGTTCCGAGAAGGCGATTTTTACGTCACTGGGATACACGTCGCCCATGGCATGGATGAGCCGATCGAGTTGGGCATGGCCAGCCTGAACCACGCGAGGATGTCGGTGTCCCAAGCCCCCCACCGCGAACGCGGCCGTAAGATCGACGTAGATGTTTCCATCCACATCCTGAACGTTGGCGCCCAATGCGGATTCCCAGACCATCGGATCCTGAGGTACCCCGGATTCGTCGGCACGGCGTGCTCGACGAGCTGTGATCGCGGGGCATTCCGTCTTGGCCAGCCGAGTGACCCATTGACGCGATAGGGGTCCGGGCGGTTCAACAACGATGCGCGGTAAGTTGGTTCCGTCCATCACCATGCGAAAGCCAGCGAAAAAGTAGGGATGGAGGTCTGGGTCATATGGGCCGTGGCTGTCTCAGAGTCCTGTTCTTCGTAGCTGTAGGCGTAAAAGCCCAAGATCGCCGACCAACCGCCGTTGGAATAGCCCAAGGCGACGCCGAGCGTCACGTCGCTCTTGAACGGAATTCCAGATTCCCAGTCGCCCTGTTCAAAGCGTTCCCGGCGCTGAGCGTAGGACAGATCTGAATTCACCCATTCGGTCCCCAGAAATGTGCCGGCTGAGCCACCTCCGATGAGTTCGGCACGCAAGGTCCAGCGGTCGGTGAAAAAATACGTCAACGCTGCCGACACCATCAAGAAATGTCCTCCAGGAGGTAGAGTCAGGCTCTTGTCCTCCCACACCACGCATTCGGGATACTCCGACCGAGCGCCGCATTTTTCGATATTCTCCTGCTGGTAATTGTACCAAAGCGTGGCCATGCCTTGCACACCGGCGGTCAAGACCAACGAGTCGAAGAGGTAAAAATCAGCCATGACTCCGACACCCAGTCCCGTGTCCGACAAGTTTTGGTCAAAATACTCTCCGTGATGGCTCAGGAAGGGTTGAACCGACACTTCCATGACCTCGGATTCGTAGACCGACATTTTATGCGAGAGGACGACCCAAAGCGGCGTGGAATCAAAGGGCGGAACGAGTGTCAGCGAGGTCTGCATCGTGTCTGTCTCGGAATACGAGACCTGATTCACCAGCAGCAAAACGTTGGTGTAGGAGAGCGTCCCCGCTTCCGGAGTAAACGCCGTGGGCAGCGATATCGACCGGTCCGCCGCTGCATCAAGCCTGCCGCGTTTATCCTTGAGCGTCAGCCAGACATCGGGCGACGGAAACTCGCGCGCGACCACGACTTCTTGGCCAAAGCCCTGGTCGAAAGGCAGCGTTTCGAGAGGTTGGGGTTCGGGTGTCTGAGCCAGTCCGACCGACGCGAAACAAACGAAGAACACCACGAATAAAGTTGTGCGAGTCGGGGTTCGCAATGCTAATACCTTTGAATAACCACTCATCTGACCACGAATACGACCATGTATCAGATTCTACTTGTCGACAAGAACGCCAGCATAAGCCTACCGGACTCCCAGGGCGAGCACACCTACCGCGTCCCCGGCATCGGAGAACATATCTTGGTGAAATGGCAGGGTGAAACCAAGGTCTGTGAAGTCGAAGACCTGTGGACCCATGTGAATTTGGACGCGGTACCCGCCTATCAAGGCGCGGTACAGGTGCTCGTGCGTTGGTCGAAGGGCCTGGACCCTGCCCTCTATGCACGACGGTTCAAATAATCAGGGGTTTTTCGTGCGATTGAGGAAGGTCTCGTAAGAGACCGACACATCATCGCCGTAGCGACCCATCGTTGGATCGGCGGGTATGGGGCGATACGTGCCAAAAAATGCGATGGAATTCGTGCTCGCAAAGTAATCAAAACCGTCCACGCGGCTTCGCGGCACCCATTCTGCGTTCTTGTAGACGCGCAACGTGCTTGAGATCGGCACTGCAGCCAGCACGTAATTTGAGGCCAAACCTGTTGCCGCGTAGATGATGTCCTGAATCGTTTCGGAAATATCCGCCGCGAGCAGGTCGGCAAAACCACCGCCGGTTTCCAGCGCAACTTGGCGGTACGCTTCGCCGTTGCTGTTGGCGCTCGTGGAATTTCCGACGATCGAAAACGCGATCGTATTACCCGCAAAGAATTGTTTAAATCCTGTCAGCAGTTGCTGCCCCGCAGTGGTCGAGAGCGGGCTGTTTTGAATGGACTGGTCTTCTTCGTCGCTCATGAAAATCGTGATGAGCTGAGCATCTGGCCGAATGCGAACCACTTGCGGGGCCTGCGAAGATCTCATCCAAGAGATGCCTTCTTGGGCCGATGAAAGTCCCCATTCAGCGCCACCGGAGGTTGGGCCGCAGCCAGCGCAATCCTCGACATAGACTTCAATTTCGTTGATGAACGTGACTCGGTCGGTGTGCCAACCCGGCGGGGACCGCAAGCGACCGTTGATCTGTTCGTCCATGTTGGTCACGCCGATGCGGTAATCCAACGCGGTGTTCTGCAATTCGTTGAAGAAGAGGTTGGCGACATTTTTGACTCGAACGTAGTCGTCAAACATGGAGCCTGACTGATCGAGGACCCAGTAGAAGTCGGCTTGAGGGTTGCCCTCGCCGGCACGAAACGCGTTGCAGCGTGGGTTAGCCGTGTCCTGAGCGCGCGAGACGTTGGTGGTGTTGGTCAGGTCATCCATACGGAATTTGACCTTTTCACGCGTGTCGTACTTCTCGGCGGGTGCCACGGAGGCCGCGATCAAGATGCGGTCGCCATTGATCGGATCGGGACGGTAAGTCACGGACACGAAGATTCTGAAGGTCGTGTAGGTATTTCCGGCAGCGACGGGCAACCCTGTGATGTCCGAGGCCGCGATGGCCGAGAGCTTCAAGAGAAGATTATCGCGCACTGCGCGTGCGGATTGGGCGCTGCTCGTCCGAATCAGGAACTTGGAGACAGCGGCCTCGTTGAAATCGTGGGTATCAAAGGGAGCGCCGGTATTGTCCTGCTGGATGGTGCCCACTTGGCCCACTCGTGCGGGGAGCGTGCGAAGCACGTCGATCGGGTTGGACTGAGTCGCCAGCGGCGTTTTTGACAAAAGAAGACCGGTGACCTCGTTTGCCGGGTCGTCAAAAACCGAGGCGGCAAATTTGTTGGTGCTGTTGGCCGTGGCGATCTGAAGCTCGGCATGATTGGCGAATGCTGGAGGAAGGCCTATGAGCCAGTCTCCGGTCGGGCTGGTATAGTAGTCGACAGGCTCACCTGCCGGGGCGTCGCACGCACTGACGACCCAACGATCACCGTCCAAAATGTTGTCGTTGAGGGTGGAGGGATTGGTGGGGTTAAAACCGAACACGATCTCATCGTAATCGCTGAGTCCGTCGCCGTCGGTATCCGGAAGAAGTGGGTCGGTGCCAAGCTGAAGCTCTTCGAGTTCGCTCAGGCCATCGCCATCGGTGTCGTTATCGCAAGCATCCGTGCCGAGTTGCTCGACCTCCTCGCAATTCGAAAGGCCGTCGTAGTCGCAATCGACTTCACACCAGCGGGGGCCAGCGTAATTGCAGTCAGCCAGACACACTTGAAGCGGATCAATGGGAGCAGGTACGTCGGGCCCCATATCGGCCGTCTCCATGTCGGGATCCACGGGCATGTCTGGCGACATGTCCGGCACAACCACGGCATCTTCGACAAGATCAGGTGTCTCGCCAGCATCCGAATCCACGCCGACATCGCTGATGTCCGCTCCCAAATCAACCTGAGCGTCGACTGTCGTATCAAGCCCGGCATCGACGATTGGAGTCGACGTGTCGTCGCTACAAGCAGCTGCGAAGCCACTGATGATAAGGAATAGGATGATTTTTTGCGGCATGAAATTCCCCTCGGACGTCTGTTCGGCGTTGATGGTAACGGAAACCCGATCCAAATTCATCGGGTTAAACTCCGCCGTTATTGCGCAAATTCGAGTCAGTCCCGCTCAAGGGTTCTCGCCGGCAATTGCACGGTGGCGCAAAAGAAGCCGGGAACTTTGTACGTGGTCCTGCCGTCTCGAATGCATGCCAACATGGGTACATCCACATAAGCTTCGCGCAACCACTTCGAGTTGACTGGCCTTGAACCGAACTGAGAATCACCGATAAGCGGATGTTTCCAGGCTCGAAGGCTTTTCGCCAGGGTGTCGGCATCGATGGGTTCGACGGACGTGATTCGGATCACCGACGCACCTTCGTAGTTCCGAATGCGACGAACCTTAACGTTTCCACCAGGCAATTCGCCGTGGGGCACCACGCCGTCCGCCAACGCGACCCAAATCGAGGCGTGCTCGGCCGCCTTTGGAGCGACAGCAAGTCTCTTGCCGCGTGCAAAACGGACCACGAGTTCGATCTGGTCGGTTCGTGGCATCATCTCGAACGCATGGGTTTCGGCAATCTGCCAGCCATGACGGGCCAAGCGTTCGGCATCACGGAAAAATGAAGTTGGATTGCACGACACGTAGAGAATTTGTTTGCACTCTGAGGTGGAAATCCGGTCGAGGAAGCCTTCAACCACGCCCGCACGCGTTGGATTGAGAATCACCGTGGCATCCTCAAATGGGGGCGTCCACGACTCCGCTGTGGCATCCTCAACGACTTCAAAAGTCGCTTCGCGGTTGTTGGTCGCGGCGTTGACTCGGGCCCACTTCACAGCGTCTTCGACGTTATCCATGCCGTAGACATGGCCTTTGCCGAGCGCCAAACCGTGGACACCAACACCGCAATAGGTGTCGATGATGTCTTCGTCTTCGATCCACTGCCCCATGCGTTCTTGCATGGTTTCGAGCATCGAAGTGTTCAGCTGGAAAAAGGCGTTGGGTGGAACTTCAAACGAGAGTCCCCGAACCACAAAGCGCACGGTTTCTGGGCCGCAGACCACTTCTTGCTGCCCGGCCAAGACGCCGTGTCCTTTTCCGCGATTCAATTGCAGACCCACATCAGGTTGCATCGAAAGGAATTGCGCCTTGAAGTCTTCAACGGCCTCGTCTGTTACTTCGTCTTTAAGCGACACGGTTAGAATGGCGTTTTCACCGGCGCGGACGTCCACAAATTTTGCGGCTTGCATGACGTCGTGTTTACCGAGCAATCGAACGGTGCCGAGCACTTCTTCGACGGTGTCGGTGTGCACCACGCATTGTTGAATGCCGATGAACTCTCGGCTCTTGGCGCGAAAGAAACCCAGCGGATAACGGCCGTTCCGCACGACCATTCGGGCGCGATTTCGGTAACCGAGATCAATTTCTGAGTGGATAATCGAGGACGGAGGCTTCAATTCGAAGAGACCAGCGAGCCTGTGCAACCCTGCGAGGAGTTCAGCAGCACGCTTTTCTGGTGTTTGTTCGAAACGAGGACATCCGTCGCAATCTGGACGATGGCGACATGTAGGTTGCATCAGGGGGCCGTGTTCAGTCCGGAGAACTGTATTTTAGGGGTCGGTGACAGGTCACTCGACGAAAGGGTTGCCACAGGTTCGAGATTCACATTGAACTCGGATGTGACGAAATCGGAAGTCATGGCGAGGGGCCATAAAGCAGTGAGACTGCAAATACACAGGAGCGCCGACCGCGTGTTGTAAAGCTCGGTCTGAAGCCGAATGGTTTGCGGCTTGTACCCGTCTTTTTCAATGGTGATCGTGTGTTCGGTCCATAGGTAGACCTGCTCTTCGACTTGGAGAGGTGTCTCCCCGAGGATCTTTCGGTCATCCATGGTCACTCGGGCTCGAGGTGGCTCAGAGTAGAAGGTCGCCGTCGAGAGGCATCCCGACCCGAGCCCTGCAATCCCCACCAAGAACACCGAGAGGCCAAATTTCATGCGCTCTGCTTCTCGTACACAAGCATGGGTTTTTCACGTTTGAGGACGACCTCTTCCGTGATCACACACTCGCGAACGTTCTCGAGGCTTGGGATCTCGTACATGATGTCGAGCATGACCTCTTCGATGATCGCGCGGAGGCCACGAGCACCGGTCTTGCGTTTGATGGCTTCGCGAACGATGGCCAGCATCGCTTCTTGATTGACGCGGAGCTTGACGTTCTCGAGTTCAAACAACTTCTGGTACTGCTTGATCAGGCTGTTCTTGGGTTGCCACAAGATGTTGACGAGCATGTCTTCGTCGAGTTCGTCAAAGGTCACAATCACGGGGAATCGACCGACGAATTCGGGGATCAGCCCAAATTTGGTGAGGTCGGCAGGTTTCACACGATGCAGGATCGCGTTGTCGCTTTCTTTTTTGACCGTGACGTCGGCGCCAAAGCCCATGCGGGATTCACCCATTCGGCGACCGATGATATCGGTCAAACCCTGGAATGAACCGCAGCAAATGAACAGGATATTGGTCGTATCGACCTGAATGAATTCCTGTTGCGGACGGTTTCGAGAGCCTTCTGGGGTGATCATCACCTTGCTCGATTCGACCATCTTCAAAAGTGCCTGTTGAACACCCTCGCCGCCCACATCCCGTGTGGATGAGGGGCCGTCGCTCTTCTTGGCAAGCTTGTCGATTTCGTCGACACAAATGATGCCTCGGCTGGCGCGTTCGACATCGCGATCGGCTGCAAGCCAGAGGTTCTTGATCACGTTTTCGACATCTTCGCCGACATAACCTGCCTCGGTGAGCGAGGTGGCATCGGCGATCGTAAACGGAACATCGAGCATTTTGGCGAGCGTTTGAGCCATGAGCGTCTTGCCGCTACCGGTGGGCCCGATGAGCAAGATATTCCCTTTGGTCAATTCGACGTCGTCATCTTCGTCAGGCTCTTGGCCTTCCATGTCGATATCGTCCGCCATGATGCGCTTGTAGTGGTTGTACACAGCCACAGAGAGCGCGCGTTTGGCTCGCGTCTGCCCCACGATGTGTTCGTCGAGGAATCCCTTGATCTTCTTGGGACGCATATCCTCGATGCCATGGGTACGATCGGGTTCGCGTTGGCGATCCTCTTCGATGATCTCTCGACACAACGAGACACACTCGTCGCAAATATGGACTTTCGGTCCAGCGATGAGTTTGCGCACGTCACGGGCTTCCTTCCCACAGAAGGAGCAGCGGACTTTGCTAGCGGGATCCATCGTTTTCATGCATTCACCAGGTCAAGAGCAGAACAAACGCGAGTTGCGTTGGTTACATCACATATCATCGAACATACCGGGTCTAAAATTCCTGCGACGTGCATCTTCTTCGTGAGATTCTTGCGCTTCAACGCCAAAACGCGCCGCAGGGTTGGCCCTGAGCCTTTTTTCGCCGATTTCGTCTCCACTGTCTTCGCAAAACCCATATTCCCCGTCGATTATGCGCTGAAGGGCGGCATCGACTTCATGAAGCATCTTGAGTTCACGGCTCTTCAGGTTCACCAGCGAGCCGGTTTCCTGCTCGAGCATCGAGGTGTCCAACGAATCGTGCACACCGTCATCGCTGGCTTTGACGTTCAAAATCTCGTCATGGGTTCGTTTTTGACGAAAGGCGAGGTTTCTTCGGCTCAAAGCCAGCGCAACGCGCATCTCTTCGATGAATTCGGGTGAGTAAGGCATGGTGGATTCGTGGTTCAAAGGCGACGACGGAAGCCGAAGAGTGCCATCAATGCGAACCAGATGGAGGGCGCAGCGCCAACGGCAGTGCAACCTTCATCGTCCGCTGTAACGGGCGTATCCGTGTTGGTTGTACCGTTATTCGTCGAGTTGTTCGTCGAGTTATTCGCCGTGTTGTTCGTCGAATTATTCGTCGTGTTATTCGCCGTGTTGTTCGTCGAATTATTCGACGTGTTGTTGGTCGTGTTATTCGTCGCGTTATTGGTCGCGTTATTGGTCGAATTGTTCGGAAGCGTGCAGCCGGTGTAGTCGAGCTCACAGCCGTTACACGCGACCGTACCTTCGTGGTCGGCCGAGAGATCGGTGCAAACCGCTGCGCCGATGTCCCCATCACATGCCTCTGGGCCGTTCAGAATCCCGTCACCACAAAGTGTGCTGTTCATGTCGCCAGGCTTGGAGGTCGTTCCAGCAGGATCTGCGTCACCGATCACCCAGGTGCCGTCGGGGTCACCAAGCTCAAGGCCATTGGAGTAGCCGTCGCCGTCGCTGTCCAAATTATACACTTTGGACCAATCGGCATTCTGGCCATTCAACGCGGCCTCGATCGCAGCGCCAAAAGCATTACGTGCTCCGCCGCCGTTGGCGCTGGAATGACAGGTGAGGCAGTTGGCGTCGCCACCATTTGGAACCTGCGAAACGCGAAATGATCGCGCGTCTGCGGTTGAAGCCAAAGCGAATGTACTTGTGAGAGCCAGGAGTGCGAGAGCGTTTTTCATGTCTATCCTTTAAAAAAGAACCAATAAATCAAAAGAGCCGGAACAGCCGCTAAACCAAAGAGAACGACGGTCAGAAGCAGCACGGCCAAACCCGTAACCGCCTTATTTGGTTTAGGTTTAGCAAGCGCGCTGGGCGGCACGATAACAAGATTAGGGTGTGCAGGTCTAGAAACCACACCAAAATGTCCAAAAACCAAGTCTACGTTCTTACGATTGGCCTTGATGGCCACGTCGGCCAAGTCTCCCACCACAGGGACATAACCAACGAGTACGTCCACGGTCAGGTTCCACGCCATTTTCAGAAGCACCGGCATGGGTGCTCCAAGCCGCATCGCTTCCCAGAGGATATAGATCGAGACCAACCAGGTGATCCAATCTCCGCCGGCGGGGATGGCTCCAATGATGGGATCGAGGCCGATCCGCACATTGACGATCGGCACATGGAACTGGTCATCCATCAATCGGGCGAGCCCGCGCAGACGTCCGAGAGACCGTTCGAGTTCGGTGGGTTTGCTGTCTAGCAGCTTGATATCATTCATTCAGTTGGCGTCGCCCATGTCAGCATCACTGGCCGTATCCATCCCCATATCTGGGACTTCGACGACGACCGGGTCGATGCAAGAGGCAGGGGTGAATTTCTGGTCTTCATAGACCACGGCCACCTCTGGATTATCGCCGTCTCTATAACAATAAAGAGCGATGGATGGATTTGTGGGTTCTCCGTTCGCATCCAGATCAAGGGGCCCAGAGGCGCCTTGGTAATCGACTTCTTGACCACTCAAGAGGGCGGCAAATCCGGCTGCAAGCGAATCCCCCGTACCCAAGACTTCCA
>JBFFMO010000022.1:0-15369 GCA_041554035.1 Allomicrovenator sp.
CATCATTGCCGGACTCGCACTGGGCACGCTTGCCCTATTCACCCGCAATATCTGGTTGGGTGCGGCTGTCCACATCTCGGTCGCTCTGACGATGGACACGCTCTCGTTGATGGTACAGGGCAAGTACCCGACCAACCTCTTTCCGTAGCGGTGAGCGGCGAGCGGTGAGCGGTGAGCGGTGAGCGGTGAGCAGCTGGCGAAGCCTCTGACCGCATTCGACTCGAACTAGCGGATTCACTTCGCCGAAGACTTCCTGCAACACTCGTTGCGACACAGAAGCGTGCAAAAGAAAACACACCCAACAAATTAGCGACTTAGACCAATGGCATACTAATCGCAATGCTCAGCATCAGTGTCTTTTCACGAAGAGAGAGATGACGATGAAGTGGATTTTAGTGCTGGTATTTTTTGTGGCGAGTGGCTGCGCAACCTCAGCGGACAAGGTGGAATCTGGCTATCCAGACGGGTCCGCCCTGCAGGTCACAGACAACGTCAGGGTCGTCTACGGCGTGGGCGGCGACCGCGCTCGCAAAGGCATCGGAGAAGGCCTATTTTTCGCGCAGCGACTCGTTGACGGTTACGACGCGACGCAAATCACCCCGGAACAACGCACCGTGGTGGTCGTGCTCTACAATAACGCCGCATACTGGCTACTCAACGACGAAGCTTGGCAGCGCACAGCTCCAACGGGCGTGTTGAGTGGGCCCAAGAATCCGAACACCGAAATCATCGCCGAGTTGCTGAAACGCGGGGTTCATATCGAGGTGTGTGGCACCACGATGAAAAAGAACCAATGGACCAAGGAAGACCTGCTTCCTGGCGTGGTGGTCGTGCCAGGCGCCTATGCGCGCCTTGTGGACCTGCAACTGCAAGGCTTCGCCTACGTTGCGTTTGACCAAGGAACCCCTTGAGGGTTCAAGGCGCCGAACTTTGGACCGCTGCCAATATTCAGAGTCATCGATAAGAGGTCGCCGCCCGTTTCACCCAAGGTCGTTGCGCAGATTTTGATGACCAAAAAAACCAGCAGAAGTTCGGGCAATTTATTCTTTGTGTTCATCGAATTATCCCAGGTAGGGTCATCGACGTACGCTCGATATCTTCAGTGTGCATCCAACATTCTGTACCTTCGTGACACTTCAAACGGCGCGATCGACCTTGCCATGAAACCAGGCGTTCGAAACGCCCGTCACAGGTCGCGCTCAATCAACGCTGGAACGTCGACCCAGACTCCACGCGTCCGCAGCGCACGCACTAGAATGCCAAGGTCTTCTCGCTCCCGGAAATGCAGAACAAATGCCGATTTCCCCGAAATGACCTCGCAATAGGTTGTGATGATTCCTTTCTTCACGATCGCGGCACTGATCGTCGACCAAGGGAGGGTTGCGGTCCGAATCACCTTCACCGTGATGCCGTTTTCATCAAAGCTGGCTGCGGGGTTCAGGTTATTTCCCGCCAAGATGACAAAAGGCAAGAAACTTGGACGCCACCCAGTTCCCGATACGTTTAGTCCTTGTGCCTGTGTCATGTGGCCTCCGTGGCAGCAGCAAATTCAATCGATACATTACATCCTAGCAATTCTTCCTCAAGGGCTTTGGCTCGCTGCGGCAGATCCTCTGAAACTTCTGAGCATCAGGTGGCCACGCTATCGAGAATCAACAAAATCCCTTGAGCGTGCGGCCCGCCCTGCCCGTCTGTCCCATCGCAGGTTTGGAAGAGGCCGTAAACTATGCGTCTTCGGCGGTTGAATGAATTTCTTGGTTTGACTAGGCTCTCTCCTCGAATTCGTTTTAAAATCTGGTGGGACCAGTGAAAAAAGCAATGGTACTCGGCGTTATGATGATTATCGGGGCTTGTGACTCCGCATCAGACCGTTCAAAACCGCCCACCTTCGACCCCATCGACGAAACAGCGGAACTTCCCAGTGCCAGCAGCGAGCGAAGTTTTTGCAACGAAGGAACAGACGTTAGCGGCGGAGATTTGATGGCCTCGGCCGACCGAATCGTGGTCGGTACGGTTACCAAAGTCGAAGTGGTCGAGGAGGTCTCACCACCTGATTTCCGATGCGCTCCCGAAAACACGGCTTGGACGCTGCGCGTGACTATGGATGTTTCCGAAAACCTGAAAGGCGAGGGCAATACGGTCGAGTTTATCGGTTTCTTTCAGTACTCGGACTGGAGTTCGCGCCCCATGCATCTGCTCGACGGCATATGGTGGACGTGGGATATGGGAGAGCAACAAAGCCCTAAACTACAGATGTCGGAAACACTCGGCTGGACGGAAGACGCGGCTGTACAGCCTGGCCAGAAACTATTGGTATTCTTGTGGAATAATCAAGGCCTCGGCCCGCAGAGGATGCCACTCGCCAAGGTCGATGCTCAAGAAAATGTCCATTTCCAAGGGCCCGATGTTGCGGGATTTTGCCTGAACTTTCCTGCCAACTACGCTGATGCGGATTTGACGACGATTCGTGCCAGTCTGGCTGATGCTGCCATTGCCACCGCCTCTGCAACGGAGTTTTCAGAACCGACCCTGACGACGTCACTTTGCTATAACTGGCCCCAGCCCGCCTGGATGGACGGCGACATGGGCTTCGACCAATAGCTATTCCGACGCAGGGACTGCCGCGGCTTCAAATAGGATTGGGTTTGTGCGACCCAGCAGCGATTCCTCAAGGGCCTTGGCTCGCTGCGGCAGATCCTCTGGAACTTCGGAGCATGAGGTGTCAAGGCTATCCAGAATCAACGACATCGCATGCGCGTGAGGGCCGCCCTGCCCTTCAGTCGCATCACACGCCTGAAAAAACGTCGTGTAGGGCGTGGGACTCCACGCAAGGCTAGCCAAGTAGGCGGATAATTCCGCGACGGACATCGTGGACATCTCCGGGCAATCCAGACAGTCCATTATCTCGCGCAGGCCGTTCACCGCACGGTCGTCCGCGACGTGACGCGCCTCGTGGACCGCAACATTTCGCCCCAACATCGCCACTAACGAACGGATAGCCGCCCCAAGCTCCGGCTCCCCCGCAAACGCCTCGCTGGTGTCGGCAAGGATTTCGGCTTCATCTTGCGTGATATCGGGGCAACGGTGGTTCCTGACCTGGCGCGCGAGCCGCGTGATGCCTTCGATATCTCGCTCTTCGAGGCCCGAATAAGGAACGGAGCGAATCATGAACGTCGAACCGCATTCCCGTCGCGCGCCAATCGCATCCAAAACCTGCTGCATTTGCACGCGTTCGGGCGCGTATTCGGCCAGAATGGCGAGGTGTTCAGGGGGAAGATTGGTGCGCATTTCTTCAACGACCTTTTGGCCCAAGGGGGGCAATTCCTCGGTCGCCAATAAAGGCCAAACGGTCGAAATTGCAAACTCACTTAAACGGTCCAAAACCACCGTAGCATCGGCCTGTCCGGGGGCTGTTGCTCCCAAATATTGTTCCATAATATTGGTGCGATCCATGCGGCTGACTTCGCGGGCACGAATCCGTTCGTCCCCGATTTTAAGCCACACATCGCGCTGAACCTCATAGGATTTCAGGTAAAGAAACGACCCGCCTGAGGTGGTCGCCACATTGCCCTGAAGCAGGTAAGGCGCGCCTTCCTTATCGAGATAACTCGACCAAGCATCCACCAAGGACAGAAGTTCGTCGGCGTTCTCGACTGGCGACGCAGACAATTTTCGGATTTGCTGGAAAATTTCGGACAGGTTTTGATCGGGTTTTATCGCAGCACTTATGGCGGCATATCCGGCTTTTTCGGCCTCTGCAGCGCCTTCTAATTCCCGGTTCGCAGAGGCGATTCCCCAAGTGGGAATAAGGTCTTGATGAACCTTAACAAGGTCGACCTTCGTAAGCGCGCTGTCGTGTGAAGCCACCCAGGTTTTAGGCCCAAACAACGCTTGGGCTGGGTTCGATCCGCCCATCATCGACCACGCAACACCCGCTGCAAAAACGAGCAAAACGACCGCTCCACCGATGTAGATAGGCGCGCGTGACCGTTTTGGCATTTCTAATTCATCTTCCATCCCCAAAACTTAACCCAGATGGGACGATGTTGTCCTTTGAAATGACGAAGACCTGAGACCTGAGACCTGAGACCTGAGACCTGAGACCTGAGACCTGAGACCTGAGACCTGAGACCTGAGACCTGAGACCTGAGACCTGAGACCTGAGACCTGAGACCTGAGACCCGAGACCCGAGACCTGAGACCCAAGACCCAAGACCTGAGAACGACAACCGCTCAGTGTGCGGCGAGCGCTACGATCGAAGCGACAACGTCGTCGATGGAATTGGCGGTCGAGTCGATTTTGACCGCATCTTCTGCAGCGATCAGTGGTGCCGTGGCCCGGGTCGTGTCGCGCTCATCACGCTCTCGAATATCGGCCAGAATTTGCTCGGGATCGGCCTGTTCGCCGCGCTCGCGCAACTGCTCAACTCGACGACGAGCGCGCTCATCCGAAGACGCGGTCAGGAATACTTTTACGTCAGCGTCCGGAAAAACCACGGTGCCGATATCGCGGCCTTCAAGCACGCTACCCTGGGCCTTGCCCATCTTGCGCTGAAGAGCCACCAACGTGGAACGCACGGCCGGATGTTGAGAAACCATGCTTGCAGCTTTGCCGACCTCTTCGCTGCGAATCTCAGTTCCGAGCGGCTTCCCATTGCAGAATGCACGATTCTCGTCGCCGACAAATTCGAACGAAAATTCCAAGTCCGACGCCAATTCAGCCAGACGATTTTCGTCCTCCAACGGGATGCCTGCGATTGTGGCCAGATAGGCGACAACCCGATACATCGCGCCGGTGTCGATCAGCTGCAAACCAAGCCGTTTTGCGACCTGTGTTGCGATCGTTGATTTGCCCGCACCCGCTGGTCCATCAATGGCGACAATCATCGAGTTACCTCAACCAACGCTGCGCGAAGCGCGCCAACACAACGTTCAACTTCGGTCGGAGTCCCGATGGTAATTCGCAAGTGTTTGGGCAAGCCGTAAGGCGCCATCGGCCTCACAATCACCCCCTGACGAAGCATCGCATCGTAAACGGGGCCTGCATCACATGGCATTTCAACCAACAAGAAGTTGGTCTGCGACGGAACCCATCTCACGCCCATATCCGACATCGCCATCAAACCGGCTTCCAGCGCGTTGCGACCGGTCTCGTTGCATTCCACCGAGGCATGTACAAAATCAAGGTCATCCAACGCCGCCAACGCCCCCGCCTGACCGAGCAAATTGCAATTGAACGGTTCGCGGATTCGATTCACAAAATCCATCATCTCAGCTGGCCCAATGGCGTAGCCAACACGAACTCCGGCCAGGCCGTAACACTTCGAAAAAGTACGGCAAACGACCAATCGATCACGAAGGGCCCTGAACTCAAGAGCAGTCGCGTAGTCATGAGCCTGGGCGTATTCAATGTAGGCTTCGTCCAAAACCACAATCACGTGCGCGGGCACAGATTTGATAAAGCTTTTCAGCTCATCGTAATTCGCATAGGTGCCGGTCGGGTTATTGGGATTCGCCAAAAAAACGATGCGCGTATTTTCGTCACACGCGTCGACCATGCCCTGCAAATCTTGATGAAAACCATCTTTGACCGGCACGCTCTTGAACGGAATCCCTGCAGCCGTCAAAACCACGCGGTACGCAACAAACGCGAACTCAGACACGACGGCGTTGTGTTCAGGCAGGCAAAATGCGCGAACCAGAAGTGTCAGCAATTCGTTTGAACCATTGCCAATCACGACTTCTGGCATGTTGGCGCCAAATTTCTGAGCAATTCGCTCCCGCAATCGATAGGCGGCGCCGTCCGGATAAATATTGCTTTCTGCAACCAAAGCCGACATCGCCTCGACCGCTTTAGGGCTTGCCCCAAGCGGGTTTTCGTTGCTCGCAAGCTTGATGGAACCCGTGATGCCAAGCTCTCGCTCAAGTTCATCGATGGGTTTACCCGGTTGGTAGGGCCTAAGGGTCTGAATATGCTTGGCGACGAGGTCCGTCATGGTACTTCCTGCAACTAAAACTCTGATTCTGACTGAGTCCACTCCAAGAGTGGTTCGCCGCCATCAAAAAACCGATGAAGGTCTTCGAGAACCGCGGCGGGGATTCTATCGTTCTGTGTCAGCGGGGCAAGGGCCCAGCGAATTCCTTTTTCGGAGCGCAACCACGAGACCTGCTGCTTGGCAAAACGTCGTGTGTCGCGCTTAAAGAGCGTGACCATCTCATCAAAAGGCATGCCCTCAAATTGATGCAACCCCATATGGCGATATCCGAGCGACATCAGGGGTTTCAGCGCAGGGTCGAAACGCTCAACGAGCGCCTGATACTCCGTCTGAAATCCTTCGTCGAACATCGCATCTACGCGGCTATCGATGCGTTCATACAACTCTTTTCGTGGACGATTTAGACCGATTTTTAACGCGCGATAACGAGGAGACGCAAATTGGTGTTCGGCCTGTAATTCACTCAGGCGACGACCGGTTTGCTCAAAAACCTCGAGCCCGCGTGAAATCCGAATCAGGTCGTTCACACCCAAACGCGCTGCCAAATCCGGATCAATCTGCCCCAGCGCGTTATGCAGTGATTCGATCCCGTGTTCGGCCGCCTCGCGTTTATGACGTTCGCGAATATCCCAATCGGGCGCGGGTGCGTCAAAAATGCCGTGCACAAAAACCCGCACGTACAAATTCGTACCGCCGACTGCCACCACGCGTTTTCCACGTGAATGAATATCGGCGATCGCGGCGTCCGCAGCGGCCATGAAGTCGGCGACGTTAAATTCCGCGTCGGGCTCCAGAATATCGATCATATGATGGGGCACACGGGCTCGATCAGCCGCAGAGGCCTTGGCCGTGCCGATATCCAACCCGCGATAAACCTGCAGGCTGTCGATGCTCAAAATCTCGGCGTCCAACGCCTCGGCTGCCGCCAACGCGAACGTGGATTTCCCCACGCCCGTTGGGCCACAGACCACAAGTACAGATGTTGTTTTTGCATCATTCATCGGCGCAGGACACTACACGCAACCGGCCGGCATTGCCACGACAGTCGATGCGCAGGCTTCCTGTCTTGGACGAGTCTATTCGTCGTCTCGGTCCGCCATCCGGTCGAACTCCACCGACGCGGGTCCCTTGAGCGTTTTCGAAATCAGCTTGCCCGCCTCGACACGGTATTCCACTTTTTTGTAGTCCACCTCGACCAGTGTCCCGCACGACTTAACGTCTTGTTCGACCACCCAGAGTGCGGCTTTCGGGCCAGGCGTCTTGCTCGAAAAGCCAAGCGTTAACCCAGGGCGGTCCGCAAACTCGCAAACCAGGAGCGACGAACGCACATGCGTGCCGACCAACCTTCGCTTGCCGTCCACGTCGGCCAACACGCCGACCCAATAAAAGTCTTCGTGCTCGCCGGTACCTTCAAGCTGCCCATGTTGCCGCACCTGAATCACCACTTCTTTGGGCTCGCCTGCGTCCAATTGTCCTTCAAAAGACTCGACTTTTTGATTCTCGGCGTTCTCCAGAAAACTGACTTCAAAGCTCGGGTCGAGCTTCCTCATGGTCTCCCGGGCGACACCCCACTTCTTTGAATCCATTGCGCCCTGCAAATCGGTCTTCCACTCGCCGAAAGCCTCAGGGCTGTCCAGCGGACCAGCCACGCTCGGGACTTCGTTGGGAACCACTTCTGGTGGCTCAGGGCCAGCTTTGGCGGCCGCCGGAGCCTGCCCCTGTGTGCTGCCTGCGAGGGTGGGTGGGTCCGTTTTTTCACAACCGAATGTCGCGAGTGAGAAGATCAGCAGGATTCGGTGCATTGGAAGTCCTTCGAAGGAGGGTCGTGACGTATTTCGCGACCAAAAGGTCTGGGAATTTCTTGATGGCGCAGAGTACGAGTTTCTAAGGGAAATTGGCGAGCGAAAAGCGCCCAAAAACGAGACCCGAATGGTCGACGAGGGCTCCGCGAACCCGCTGATATACCTCAAGAAATACAGCCCAACTGTAAGATTCCAAGATCCGCTACGTCGGCGAAATCGATGCGTTTCCACCATTATAAATTTTTATTTCCGCACCGGATAAGGCCCAGCCTAAAAACGCAAATATGTCGGGAATGTGCGGGCGATGTAGGCATGTTTTTCACCCACATAACGCAAAGAGGAGGACCCGATGCACCAGATCCCATTGGACGAAGCAATTCGTCTGGTCAGAGGTAATGCGACCATTTTTTCGAACACGACCGTAAACATGCTGGAATACATGGCACAATTCCACAGCATCACCCTGCATGAAACGCCGATTTTTGAGCGGGATTTTGACGTCAACGGCATCCATATTATGCCCCATCGGCTTGTCGCCAAACGGCTTTTCCAATGCGAACGCACCGAGAACCCGGGCATGCTGATCGCGTTTGATGACGTGATTGCTCAGCATGTCTTTTTGAGCGGCCCCGCACTCGTGACCGGCACGTTTTGTGTGTCCGGCAACATGGTTCTGGAATCCCACGGGGAATGGGGCCTGATGGTCGAAGAAGACCTGCGCGTCGACACGTTGATCGAACTTCATCATGACATCGACGTGGCCGGCGAACTCACCGCGCGCCATACGTATCGTCGCGGCCACAACACCGCACGGCTTTCGCCCAAATTCGTTTGCCAGTTTCAGGGCGAGTACTACCCAGACCATGCTCAGGTGATTTCGGGAGCACTCAAGGGTGAACGTGTGGTGGTGAACTAGGCCATCCACGCTTGTCAGTCGGCGCGAGTCAGGGCACAACCAAAGGCAACTTCTGTGTTCGAGACCATGGCCGAAACTTATCGAAATATTGCGATGAGGCATATCCAGCGCGAGCCTCAGCGGGTCCTTGTTTTACCCGCTGAGCTCGCCAACCAGATCGCCGCCGGTGAGGTCGTCGAACGCCCGTCATCAGTCGTCAAAGAGCTCGTCGAGAACTCTCTGGACGCCGGTGCTTCGCGGCTAGACGTCTCGATCGAAGACGGCGGACGCCAGCTGATTCGCGTCGAAGACGACGGCAGCGGCATGACGCGTGAAGATGCATTACGCGCGCTAGAGCGGCATGCGACCAGCAAAATCAAGAACGTCGACGATTTGTTTCGCATCGGAACGCTTGGTTTTCGCGGAGAAGCCGTGCCCTCGATTGGCTCGGTGTCGCGCATGGAAATCCGCACCAAACTCCATGGCCAACTTGAAGGCACCCGAATCGTGATCGAGGGCGGTCATCTGGACTCGATCGAATCTGCTGGCATGGCCGCAGGAACCATCATCAAGGTCGAGGACCTCTTTTTTAATACGCCTGCTCGCCTGAAGTTCATGAAGACGCCGGGCACCGAAGCGCGTCACACGATGGAAGCTCTCATTCGTGTAGGGCTCTCGCGCCCTGACGTTCGAATTCGACTCAAAAAAGACGGAAAAGTCGTCCTGGACATGCCTGAGGTCAACGACGTCAAAGACCGTATCCTTACGGTACTTGGACGCGATGTTTACGACGACCTCTACCCGACCTTTGAATTCCCCGAGGTCAACGGAGTCGTTGCGCGCGGATACTTCTCGAAACCCGGCCACACACAGCGCTCACCGGGCAATATTTACACCTTTGTGAACGGTCGTTACGTCAGCGATTCCACCGTCCGAGCCGCCATTCGCGGAGCCTACGGCACGATGATGGAACGGGGACGACATCCCTCGGTGGTGCTGTATTTGGACGTGCCTTTTTCGTTGGTCGACGTGAACGTCCACCCCGCAAAAACCGAAGTGCGTTTTCACGATACGAACTCAATCTTTCGAGCTGTTTATCATGCGATCGCCGACCAACTCGCGATCGCCCCGTGGCTTGAAAAAAGCCCCAAAACCTACGTGATGAAGTCGTCTTCGACCGACCACTCCAACGACCCTAAAATGCTCTCGCCGGATATGGCGACCTTTGAGCCGCTTAACGCGCGTCATGACCGTTTATCGCAGCTCAAACCCGGGGCTCCCAGAACGGCAGCGGACGAATTACTTTCACCATTTTTCCGTCCGCCGGGTGGATTGAGCGATCTGCAGCAGGGCTTTGCAGCGCGAGGTGCCGCGCCGCTCTCCGAGCCGCCGAGAATTGCGCTTGGTGATGTTGGAGGATCCACTGCAGCCAACTATTTTTCGAGCCTGAAAGTCATCGGCCAATTCAAACGCATGTACATCGTGTGTGAAGACGCCTCGGGCATGGTCATCATCGACCAACATGCAGCCCATGAACGCATCGGATTTGAGCGCCTCAAGAAGACCTTTGAGGCGACGCATAAAGAAGTGCAGCCCCTGCTCTTCCCGCAACGCCTTGAACTCGACGCCATGCGCGCCCAAACACTTGCGGAAAACCTTGAGTTTTTTGAACATGCTGGGTTTGAAATCGACCCTTTTGGAGGGACCACTTTTGCGATTAAAGCCGTGCCAGCCGTGCTGCAGAAAGCCAAACATGCTGTGATGGTCATCGATGCCATTGACGACCTGGCTCAGTTCGGGCGGACGCCTCGGGTCGACGAAGCGATGGAGTCCGTCTTATCGCGCATGGCTTGCCATTCCGTGGTGCGCGGACCCACTGTCCTTGGCCAATCTGAAATGGAATCGCTTCTGGTTCAGATGGACGAAATCGACTTCAAAGCCAACTGCCCGCATGGACGACCGGTCTATTACCGCATCCCACTTTTTGAACTCGAAACGAGCTTCGACAGGCGCTAATTCGACGCACGTTTGGCTGCGGTCGAGAAGTATCCAATCGTCGACACAAATAGGATCACAGCCAGAACCGTCAGCGCGGTTTGGCTCCACATCCCAAAAGTCAAAATCATGATGCAACCGCCCACATATAGGACGGCGGCAATTCTTTGAATAACGGTCGACTCTATCCGGCCAAACACCAGAATCGAGGCGGTCAGTGCCGAAGAAATCATCAGGACGATCGACGCGCTGGATACAATTTCCAAAATAGATGGACCAATTAACAGCCCCGCCGCAATCAGAAATTGAAGTGCCAACCCGGCCACAGGCGGTTTGCCTTCCTGGCTCTTCAAGACCTTCGGCAAAAAGCCATCATCGGCCATGGCCGCGTAAACTCGTGGCCCCAGCATCACCATGGCGCTCATGGCCGACGTGAACACCGCAAATGCTGCAATAGAAACCACCTGCGCAGCTTGAACCCCAAGAATCTTCTGCATCACAAGGTGCGCCAACGTAACTTTTTCAGAATCGTAGGCAGCTACGCCAATGGCGGTGCCTGGATCCAGATTCGCGACCACGATCCAGTTGATCACCAGATATAATAAACCGACCAATCCGCACCCAATCAACATCGCCCGCGGCACGTCGCGCTCGGGCTTTTTGAACTCGTGCGCGATGTAGATGCTGGCGTTCCAACCACTGAATGCAAACGCAATCCAATACTGGTTGGTCGCAAAATTAGAAAACACATCATCAGGCGCCGAAGGCGGCGTCCACGTCGGCCAAATATGCGAACCCGCCACAAGTCCAACGCTTACAAAGGCCCCCACCAGGCCGACTTTCAACAGCACCAGCGCGTTCTGCGCAAGCCTTGACGATTTCAGCCGTATCGCATGCAGGACGGTCAGGGCGACCAGGAGTGAAAACCCAACAACCTTGGGATTTACGCCGCCCCAGACGCGCTGCAAAAATGCTCCAGCGGCGTAGGCATCGATGGCGATCGTTGCAGAAAAACCAATCAGCAACGAAGCCCACCCCGAGACGTAGCCCAAAAACGGATGGAGATGGTCATGAAGGTAGCGATACTCGCCGCCCGACGAAGTATTTTGGGTTGCAATGGCTGAGTAGGCGTAGGCCCCGCACATCGCGATCGCGGCGCCAAAAACCCAAGACCAGAGGATCTCGGCGGGTGTCATCGACTGGCTCATAAAGCCGCCCGACAGGAAGACACCGGCTCCAACCATATTCGCGACAACCAGGCCCACGCCCGACCATAATCCTAAATGGCCTTGCGTCGTCATTTGTCACGGTAGAGCGAAATTTTGTCTTTTTTCTCGGCCGGAATCGCCAGGATATTCCGCGAATCTTCGTCGAATCGCATGTCGAACGGCACCAACCAATACTCGCCGTGCGAGCGGCCGCACATGATTTCTGTGCCGCCCACAGTCCATTTATAATCGCGGCGCTGCACGATGTCATAAAACACATAATTTTCTGGAAACGCTTTCTTCAAATCTTCGGCGTTATGAAAGCCCTCTTGGTTGGTGCAGTTCAGCTCCATCACCACGGCCGGCCGGTTGGCTTTCATGGTCTTTGCCAGCCCTTCCAACGCGAATTTCTCGTAACCTTCGATGTCTAATTTCACCAAATCCACACGCGTCACACCGGTATTTGCCAGATCGTCATCTCCTCTAAGAAGAGGCAATTCGATCTGTTTTTCTGCGCCCGCTCGGCGGTCCGAAGAAAACGTCCCGATGCCGTGATTTCCCTCGTCGGGCGGCGTGAATGGAAGCGAGCCATTTTGATTCGAATACCCCACCGGATGCAGCACCACGTTCTTGATATGGTTCAATTCCAACATCTCGTTCATGCGGGCCGAAACAGGGGGAAAGGGCTCGACCGAATGAACGACCTTGGCCGTTCGAGACATGAACATCGAGTGCTGTCCCACATTGGAGCCAACGTCCAAAACCACGCCCTCGCCTGCGGGCGCCATTATGGCCAACGTGTCTTCCATGAGTTGAAGAATCGGTTTCTCGAAACCGCCGAACCCGTGGACTTCCATGTCGATGAGGTTTTCGGTGTTGCCCTTGAATTTCAGACCGTAAAAATCTCCGACAAAATCGACCGCAGGATTTGGACGCACGTACAAACCGTCACCGATTGCGCAACGTCCGAGCGTGACCAATCCACCGTCATCGGTGGCCACGACAGCCACAATGATGATCAAAATCGCGGCAATGGCCGCTCCGAGTCGTTTTTGCTTTGTGTTCATTTGCGCTCCCAAACCGTGCCGAGCATTCAATCACCCGGGCACAAGCCGGTCAATCTCGGCGTGCGATGCCGCGAATCGTTGGACGCACGATCGGCAAAGCTTTGCGCATGCTGTCACGCGTGATGTGCTCGATTTGAAAACCGGCCTCAAGGATGGCCGAGTCCGTCTCGCGACAGGTGTGACAACCGCCTGCTGCACGGCACCATAATGGGTCCCAGCGTCGTTGCCATTTCAGTCGAAGTGGATCTTCGGAGGCGACGTGTTCGATGAAAATGAACGCCCCGCCCGACCTGAGCACTCGCCGAATTTCTTGCAAGGAAGCCGCCTGTTCTGGCACTGAACAAAGCACCAAGGTCGACACCACGGTATCAAAGCTGCCGTCTTCAAATGGCAGCTGTTCTCCCGGCCCCCCGACGGCGTTTGCCGTAGGAAATTTCGCCAACATTTGTTCGAGCATTCCCGGGTCTGGCTCAAAAAGATGCAGCTCAACCCCGTCTGGATAAAAAGGAATATTTGCGCCCGTGCCCGCTCCGATTTCGAGCACCTTGCCGCGGGCGTCAGCAAGCACTTCTGCGCGCCATTCGGAAAGGCAGGCCTCTTCGGTGCCAGACATAAACCAATCGTAGACTTTTGCTGAAAAAATGCCCATCCATCACCCGTTACCACAAACGGCTCGCCACTCGAATCCAAGACGGCTACAAACGGATTTTCTAGGAGCCCAGAATGGCCGAACCGCTCAAGAAGATTTTCGTGGATTTTGACGGTGTTCTGCATCAATACGAGTCGCGCTACACCGTCCCGAGTGAAATCGCGGATGGACCGGTCGTTGACAGCGAATCAGGGCGAAACGCCGTTCAATGGCTCACGACCTTGCTTCAATCTGGGCATTTTGAAGTCCATATCTATTCGAGACGCTGCACAGATCCAAAATCGGGCGGCATCGGTGCCATGACACAATGGCTCATTAATTACGGCATGGCGGAACGCTATCTGAAACGCATTAAATTCGCGTCGGGGAAGCCAGACTGGTTTGTGATCATTGACGACCGCGCCATCCGTTTTGACGGCCATTTTCCGGCGCCTCACGAACTCAAGGCCTTCAAACCATGGAATAAGTGATCGTTCACCTCAGAGCATAAATGTCAGCGAATTTGCGCAAAAATGATATCTGTTATCGGCGGGATTTTTGGTAAACTTAAGCCACTTAATCACAGAAGCGAGAGACCCATTGGGAATTGAGGTCCTCGCTCATGGAGGCCTAATGAATACGCGCAATCTAATAACGATCATCTCGGCATTGAGTACAGTTCTCCTTGCTCCCACCGCCTGGGCCGATGGAGATGAAGCCTTAAACGAATCATTCCGACAGACCATCAATGGTGGCGGAATCGTGTCTCAGGGCGTCGGCTTTTCGGGGCGTGCCAATGGCTCCCCCATCTTGACCGGCGACATCGTGATCGCGGGCGTGCCGACCAACGCATCGATCGTTAAGGCGTTCCTCTACTGGTCGGTTCAAGGCGGCGAGGACGACACGATTTCGATCGACGGTACGTCTGTCACGGGCACCAAGATCGGCACCAGCGGGGGCACTTGCTGGTCCGGCACAACGACGGCCGCCTTTCGTGCTGACGTGACGGCAAATGTATCCGGAGACGGAACGTACACCATCACCGACGCCGTGAGCAGCACCACAGGGGCGGACACAAACGGGGTTTCGCTGACGATCGTTTATCAGGACCCTGATTCGCCACACGTCAGTCAAGTTGTGATTCAGGACGGCAGCCGTTCGGTGTCGACAACCGGTCAGGTCACGAGTTCGACTTTCACCGCACTGAGTGTCCCCGTGGCACCCGTCGCCGCGACCTACGGGATCTTGGTCGGCGACGGTCAATCCTTTCCGGACGGGCCCCTGCTCTTTGCACTCACGCCGCTCGGGACCACCCTCTTCAGCGGAACCGATGGTCCGATGTGGGATGACCTGACGTTTGACGTGACATCCTCCGTGCCCGCCAATACGACCGAGGCCACATGGACACAATCGATGACGAGCGACTGTCTAGCGTTCACAGCAGCCTGGCTGACGGTTGACATCTTGGACACCGACTCCGACGGAATCATCGATTTAGATGACAACTGCCCATTGGTCGCCAATACCGATCAAGCCAATTTCGACGGCGACGCATTTGGCGATGCGTGTGACGACGACGATGACAACGACACCATCCTCGACACCGTCGACAACTGCCAATTCGTTGCGAACACGGACCAGGCCAATAACGACCTCGACGCCCTCGGCGACGTTTGCGACGACGATGACGACAACGACACCATCCTCGACACCGTCGACAACTGCGTATTCACCGCAAATACCGACCAGGCCAATAACGATGCCGACGCCCTCGGCGA
>JBFFMO010000023.1:0-15301 GCA_041554035.1 Allomicrovenator sp.
AAAGCGGGTTTCCCCAATCATCCCGGTGTGGATTGGCGCATCGGGTGGAGCTCGCCTGGTGTGGAACAAAAAGTGACCGTGAAGATCGAAGGCAAAGACACCGAGCGCCTTGGGGCCATCGGTGAGAACGTTGCTTTGCGGCTTAGAACCATTCAGGGGGTCGAGAGCGTGATTGTTGGGGAGGACGATGCCCGGGCACAGGAACTCCAGTATCGCGTCGATCCTGAGGCGGCTCAGCGCGCCGGTGTCACACCGCTGATCGTGGGTGGAGCGATCGATTACGCCCTACGCGGCCGACGTGTCGGCATGCTCAGGTATCAGGGCAGTGATATCCCGATGTGGGTCAAGACGCGCGGGGAATCGACCCGTACACGGCAAGAACTGGAAGACGTCTCGATCCCAAGTCCGCTCGGTGGACCGGGAGTCCCGATTGGGCTGCTCGCCAAAGCCGAAGAAAAGTCGGGATACAACGAGATCAAACGTGTGAATGGCCAGACACGGATGGAACTGCAAATCATGACCAATCGCGAAGACATCGAGGCATTAGGCGTCGAGATCGACGCCGCTTTGGCCGGTGTGGAGCTTCCGCGAGGTTATAATGTCCAGAAGGGCGACCGATTTGTGGCCATCGCGCAGGACGCTCAGGATCGCAATTTTGCGCTGCTGCTCGCGGTGGTTTTTGTGTTCCTGCTGATGGGAATTCTGTTCGAAAGTTTCATGCTTCCCTTTGTGATCGTGATGTCGATTCCCTTCGCGTTTCTGGGCGTCTACTGGACCCTTTGGGCGACCGGGACGCCCTTTGACGTGATGGCCGGTGTGGGCCTGATTATTTTGGTGGGGATTGTGGTCAATAACGCCATCGTGCTTGTGGACCGCGTCAACGTGTTGATCAAAGAGACCGGGAATCGTGAGCTGGCTCTGGTCGAGGGTGGGCGCGCCAGATTGCGGCCGATTGCCATGACCGCGTTGACCACGATTGGCGGTTTGATCCCGATGGCAATTGGAGCCAGCGCCATTGTGGGCGTTCCCTATGCCCCGCTTGGACGAACTGTGATCGGAGGGCTTTTAGCCTCGACGATCCTGACCCTCTACGTCGTTCCACTCTTTTACACGCTGGTGGACGACGTCCGCATTTGGTTGAGCGGCGCGCTGAGCACAAAGCCGTGACTGGTGCGCCGGGCTCCAGCCCGGCATTGCGATTTGCGCTTGGTACGTAGGCCCTATGGCCTGCATTGCGACTCGTGCCAGGCCGAACACTGATAACCGAAAACCGATCACCGCTAAAGGCGATCAGAACGCGGTGGGTGGTGCAGCAACGGGAAGTCTCTGTGGAGACCCAGAGCCGTCTCCAAGCTGGCCGGACGAGTTCTCACCCCAGCAAAAAACACCGCCTCGTGTCCCAATGGCACAGCAATGTTCCTCACCACACGAGAGATGTTCAAAGTTGGGTGAGCCAAGCACGGGCACGGGAAGGGCGCGGTCATCGACCGTGTTATCGGCCAACTGGCCTTTGTCGTTTTTACCCCAACAATATGTGATGTCGGCGACAACGACGCAGACGTGGCTCCCGCCCACACTCATGCGTTGAAAGTTGGGGTCGGCCAGTGGGACCGAGGTCGGAGTCGGAGTCGAAATTAAGGCGAGGTCGCCAAATCCACCCTCCGAGCTGCCCCAACACTGAAGTCCTCGGAACAGCGAATATGCACAGGTCTGATCGCCATAGGCGGCAACGGCTGTGTACTGTGTGTTGCTAATTCGAACCAGATCATGCCCGCCATTTCCGACGGCATTATCACCCAATTGGTTGGCAGAATTATCGCCCCAACAAAACAGGTTGAAAGTGTCGGTCAGGCCGCACATATGGGCTCTTCCTGCGGCAATCTCTCGGAAAGTCACCGTGGGTTGAACCCGCGTGGGTTGAGCCACCACAGCATCGGCAGAGGCATTAATGACCTTATCGTTGTTACCACCCCAGCATCGAAGCACTCCACTCTCCAACAGCGCACAACTGAAGTCTTCGCCCAGAGCCATTTGCCTAACCGGCGCTCCAAACGCCACCTGGGATGGCACTGCCTGCGGTGATTCCATGGCCAGTGGACCCAATTGATTGGATTGATTATTTCCCCAACACATCGCGTTGCCCATGTCGGTGGTGGCGCAGGAGTGGTTGATTCCCGCGTAAATGTTCTGAACCGCCTGATCACCCCGAATGATGACTTCCTGGGCTGTGGGGGCGTCGGCCAGATCTTCCCGTCCCGCCTGCATGAAATCGTTCGCGCCAAAGCAGGTTACCCGTCCATCGACCTTGGCGGTGCAGGTGTGGGCTCCGCCTGTCGCGACGCCTCTATGCACGCTGTAAACCGCAACGGTGGCGCGCCGAAAGGTGTCACCCACGCGCGCAACAATTGCCGCCTCGCCCGCAGAGACACCGGTCACAACGCCATTTTGGTCGACTGTTGCGATGTCTGGAGTCTCGGATTCCCATTCGAAAATGGCGTCTGGAATGACCACGTTGTCAATCTTGAGTGTCGCCACGAGAGGTGTGGTCTGTTGCAACGACACATAGGGGCGAACGGGAGCAACCGTAATAAAGAACGTCATTGCACCCGTGTCTGAACCGACATCTTCGGCAGTCATATCAGCATCATCCACCGCTTCGTCCGCGTCCGATCCAGCGTCGACGGTGCCGACATCCAAAATAGAGATATTGTTGGGGTTCGTGTTTCGGTCGTCGTCACCACAGGCCGAAAGTGCCAAAGTCATCACAAAAATCGTGAGCGCGGGTTTGACTATCATCGATATCAACTTCCTTTCTGAGACGGCCCACGGGTGGGTGCGAAACGCCGTATACACTATAAATATAACGAATATCTTCGTGCCAGTACATTGGCGGATGCTGTGGAAATGCTATAGTATGATTACAGAAAAACCAAGTTAGACAGAGGTCCGCATGAAATGGCTCCAGCTTCAGCGCTTGAGTGCGACTGGTTCACTAATGTCGCGTCAAATTAACCATCGCGAATGGGCTGTGTTTGGTCGAGCCCTGATGGTTTGCGTCACGTTGATGATCATGATGCTGGATTCCAGCCAAGCTTTTGCAGTGTTTGGGGCTCCGTGTTCGACCGCGTGCCCAACGATGACGACCGGTATGTGTCCAGACATTTATTGTAAACCCGCGCCGACCGACCCAGAGATTTCGTGCGATGACTGGTGCGCGAATTTTGCCCCGGTCGGCAGCTGCGCGAATTGTGGAGTCTGTCCCGAAGAGTGCGATATCGTTTGTAATGATATAACAGCCGCCTGCTCCACTCCCTGCGAAAAGCGCTCTGGGGCCTCATGTCTCCCGACCACCTGTGGTGCTGAGGGCATCACTCCACCCACTTGTTTTAACAGTGGGGCGGATATCCCAAACGGCGCTCCCTACGCCTGTTGCGCGGATGGTCTTACCACCTGCACCTGTCAGGACGTTGACTACGTCGACAGCTTTTGTGCTGGGACGACTTGCATGCCCACCATCATGGGAAGTGGAACCGAAAGGACAGGCTGCCGCGATTGCACAAGCGCCAACATCTGCGTGAATGAAATTTGCGCTGTGGGTGGTTCTGAGACGTGTGAATTTGGTTCCTACAACGATGGCGCGACGCAGGCCTGTTATACGGGGCCGATGGGAACCGAAAATGTCGGGACGTGTAAAGCTGGTGTTGAACTATGCAAAACCGGAGTCTTTGAGCCTTGCACAGATATTATTCCGGCAACAATTGAGCTGTGTGACGGCCTGGACGACGATTGCGACGGCATTGTGGATAATGGCTGTGGCTGCACGCCGGGCGACGTTGTGCCCTGTTACGACGGTCCGGCTCCGACTCAAGGAGTCGGGGTGTGTATGGACGGCACCCAAACGTGTGACCTCGGTGGCAACTGGCAAGCCTGCGTGGGATCAGTGATTCCCAAAGCCGAGATTTGCGACAATCAGGACAACGACTGTAACGGTGATGTCGATAACTACGCCGACCCTTGTTACACAGGCCCGCCGGCGACACGCAACGTTGGACGTTGCACGGACGGATTACAGCCCTGCACTGCTGGTGTGCAAGGGGCTTGCATTGGCGAAGTTGTCCCCGATCTGGACGAAATCTGTGGCAACGGCATCGACGACGACTGCAACGGCCTGACCGACGAAGGCTGCCCGGTATCGGGGGTTGAGACCTGCAACGGCATCGATGATGACGGCAATGGCATCGTCGACGACGGTGCGGCCAACGCCGATTGCCCAGGTTCCCAAATTTGCGAATGGGGAACCTGTTTTGATGATTGTACCGTGATGACCTGCATGGGCGCTCAGATCTGTTATGTGAACGACTTCCGTTGCGACGACGTCTCCGACCCATGCGTCGATATCGCGTGTCCTGCAGCGATGATGTGCTTCAGCGGCTCGTGTTTCGACACTTGTGCATCGAGCGCTGAATGTGACCCTGCCGACGAGCTTTGTTATCAAAGTGGGCGATGTGCACTCTCGAGCGACCCGTGTTTCGACGTGCAATGCCCCGAGACGCAGATTTGTTATGCGGGTGGATGTTTTGACCCGTGTTCAGATGCCGCTCCATGCATGTCGCCCGATATCTGCTTGGACGGCCGGTGCACCACCGATGCTTGTTATAACGTCGATTGCCCTGTGGGGACGATTTGTGCAGGCGGAAGCTGCTTCCAAACCTGCAGCGCTGACTCTCAATGCGACCCCAACAGCCATTGTTATAACGGTCGTTGCGCAGCCGATAACTGCGAGGGCATCGCATGTCCAAAAGACACCAGTTGTTTCGGTGGTTTTTGCGCTGACTCATGTTTGACCACGGCCACCTGCGGTGCCGGTGAGGAATGTTACGAAGACACCATCGACTACTGCCAGGATTCGAGCGACCCGTGCAAAGGCGTCGAGTGCGGAACCACTGAGCTGTGTTTTGCCGGTTCGTGTTTCACGGCTTGCTCGACCAGTGCCGGCTGCGGCACGGCCGAAGTCTGTTACGCCGGGCGCTGCGCTGCAGACGAGGACCCTCAATGTGACAGTGTGAAGTGTCCTGTGGGCGATGAGTGTTTTGGTGGCAATTGTGTCCAAGCATGCACCAACGACGCCGCCTGTGACCCGTCAAGCTACTGTTATCAAGGTGCCTGTGTCGTTGACTCGTGCACCGGAGTCGTTTGCCCAAGCGCCGGTGACGTGTGCCATCGCGGTGTCTGTTATCAGGGCTGCGACGCTTCAAAACCCTGTGAAGCCCCAGACGGTTGTTTTGATGGTCGCTGCGCGCCCTCGGCATGTGAAGCGCAGGCAGCCACGACCTTGCTTGCCTACAACACCAACCACCCCTTCCGAAAAGCCAAGAAGCGTCTTCGTGCGTATCAACCCATGACCCCTTGGATCTACGGACGCGCCTTCAGCTCCGTGGGAGTGGACTCGATAAATTGGGCAAATACGGCACCTGCCGGGCTTTATCGGCCGAAGAAGGCTCGTGTTGTTTTGTATCGCGATGCCAACAGGGGAAGTGCACCAGGCGAGTACGCGCTCTATTTGACCCACGGCGGAACGACCACCCAGGGGGCCGCGGAAGCTGTGTATTCGATGCAATTTGACGGCGTAAATCCAGACGTCCTCAAGACCTACCCGGATAATAAAGAAGCGTATTGGGTCACAGACACCAATCCACGACATATCTCCTCGCTGATCACGACTGGTCCCAATCAGCCGGGTGGTGTGTTGATCGGACATATGCCGGCCAACTCGACGTGGAAAATCAAGATCACCGCCACCCTGCACGGGGACCTCGACGGCTGGCAATTCGTCAACGGAGAGACCGGCGAAGTGTATGAACTCGACGCCAATTATCCGCTGACCCTTCGCAGCGAAGATTTTGGTACGAGCGAGCAACTCTCTCCGGAAATCGGCACCCCGTGCAATCGAAGTGCGGAGGGCATTTGTCAGCGAGGCACCTATCTGGCGTGTGAGAATTCCGAGCGAATCTGCGGACAAACCGTGTTCCCCGCGACCCTTGAGCTTTGCGACGGCGTAGATAATGACTGCGACGGCGCCGTAGATGAAGCTGACCCAGATATCCGGGTGCCCATGGTCTACCGCCGTCAAGGTCATGATTCCGGCTGGCGCGCATGGATGAGTTTCGACACCGCCGGAACATCAAGACAGCTGCTCGATTACACCCCAAGCGCCAGCGATGACCGACTTGGAAGCACAGCGATCAATTTGCCAGGCTTTGGTGCGATTCAAACCAGCGTCGACCACTCCCATACCTTTGCGCACCGAGACACCCGTAATGGCCGAATCACCTTCCCGTTCATCCACGGCAAACAACAAGCCGTCAGCGATTGGAACACGCGCAAATTCGAATTCGATGGCTGGGCGCCCTGGGGTTATTACCTCGATGACATGTACATCGCCTGGTACGAAGACCGAAAACCGGGAAGCACCGGAGATGAGATCATCGACGAGTGGTACACGGACATGGTCGAAATGGATCTGGCCTGGGAAGTCGAAACACGTGACGGCATGGCCGAAACGGACGGGGTTGTGCTGGGGGTCGATTGGTACGGCGTGGACGCCTACTTCAATCTCAAATGGGACTTCGAGGGAGGCAATGAGCACGATGAAGACAATAACCCTTACGATTGGTTTGTCTGGTCGCCAGGCGTCGGCAGCGAAGAACTCCAGACCCGTCGTTCGTTGCAGGTTCGTGTCAGGGCCGCTCGCCTTGACGAGACCGCCTGCCTCGCCCCGAACACCACCGTAGCCGGCTGCCCGATTGGGCGTTACACCTGCGACGGCGGAGCTCTGAAGTGCACGGTCGCCAGCGACCTTGCTTGCAATACCTGCTTAGACGTTGATGGCGATGGCGCGCCAGGCTTTGATGCCGCGCTGTGTCCCTCTGGAACGGACTGCAACGATAGCGATCCAACCGTGGGGCCTGGGACACCGGAACTGTGCAACGGCCTCGATGATAACTGCGACGGCATCGTTGACTTGACCGTCATTGGTTGCCCCAACGGCGAGTCTCAATGCGGTCCGGCGGAATGCGGCTTCATCAGCGCTTGTGTGTGTCCGGATGGTCCTGAGGACGAGAACTTCGACCCAGCGACGATGACGCCATGTTATTGCGGAGAAGGCCTCAAGCCCTGAGCGGTCAGGCGAGGTTCAATGGGCGCACTTCCCAGTGCGCCCTTTTTTTTAGGATCAGGCTACGCTTGGAGGCAGCACAGAAACGTCGCCAAGTAAGGCCCCTGACTGAAGTCGGTCGGAGGAAGGGCGTGCCAAGATCGTCGTGGATTTGCGGTGCTTCTTGATGGCGCGCTTCCACGCACCAAACGAACCACCATCTTTCCAGACTTCTTCGGCCGCATCCGCCATTTCCCAGCCACCTTGAGCCAATGCGTGCTCGATCCAGGCCCAACGAATACTCGTCGACCGCACATCGATTTTTCGACCAAGGGACTCGTTGAGGCGTTTGATCTTCGACTCCAAGAACTTCTCGTCCTGAAAGGGAAGCCCATCCAGCGGCGTGTTCTTCTTGGACACCAGTGGACTCATGCCCAACGCGATATCGCAAATCTTGGTGAGCTCGCCGATGAACTCGATCATTTCATCGATGTCTTCCATGGTTTCTTCGGCGTAACCAAAGACCATGTAGAGCTTCAGGAGCTTCAGGTCATAGTCTCGGACGTATTCGGCGCACCGAATGATCTGAGACTCTTTGATGCCCTTTGAGGCGATCTTTCGCATGCGATTGCTCGTCCCGTCGACGCCGATCGTCAAGGTTCGTGCGCCGCCTCGTTTGAGCAATTCCATGAATTCGGGCGTCATGCGGTCCGCCCGCAGGCTGGAAAGGCCCACCTGACGGCCCGACGAGACGATCGACTCCAGAATTTCCAGAATCTTTGGATGGTCGCTTGTTGCTGCTCCCACGAGGCCGACTTTTGTCGCGTGGTCAGGAATCGTCGCGAGCACGCGTTCCGGACTCACCGCACGCATGCCGCCATTCGTCGTTCGCCGCATCACGCAAAACGAACAACCTCGATGGCAACCCCGGGCATTTTCGACCAGATGCATGTTGGCGAGTTCGGTGTTGGGCGTGATGATCTGGCTGTAGGCGGGCAGCAGGTCGTCTTTGACCTGAGCGATCGGTCGCAGGACTTCTCCGTGGATGCTTGGGACATAGATCCCCGGCAGCTTGGAGATGTCCTCAAAAAACTGTTCGCGGCTGGCGCTGGCTTTCCACCAATCGATGACCACGTGCACCAATTCTTCGCCTTCCCCCATGATGATCACGTCCGCAAAAGGCGCGATGGGCAGGGGATTTGAGTTGGTGAGAGGGCCTCCAAAAAGCACCAGCGGCCATCCCTTGCCGCGGTCTTTTGCACGAAAGGGAATCCCGGCCAGATCCAAACACTCCAGCAACCCGATGATTTCGCATTCATAGGCGACCGAAAACGCCACCAGATCGGCTTCGTCCACGGGGCGCTTGGATTCATAGGTCAGGAGTGGAGTGCGTGATTTACGCCAGAAATCCGGGTCTTCGGGCAAAAATGCCCGTTCACAGACCACGTCAGGACGTTCGTTGAGCAGGCGATAAATCGTCTGAAATCCCAGCGAACTCATCCCGACATTATAGGGAGAGGGGTAGACCAGTGAGACGCGAAACGGTGCGTCTTTGAAGATCGTCCCGATTTCGTCCGCCACCAGGGCGTCTATTTGTTGTTCGATTTCCCAGCGCATCTTATCGGTAGCCTAGTGGAACGTAGAGTCCGTACACAGATGCACACAAACCCTTAACGATTCCTCCCAACGGCACGAGTGAGTTCTTCTTCGGACAAACCGGAGGTTCCCTCGACCGTGATCGATTGTGATTTGTTGGTCTTGAGGTCTTTGGCGTGCACGCTAACGATGCCGTCTGTGTCGATCTCGAAACTAACTTCAATGCGCGGGCCGCCAGCAGGTGCAGGCGGAATACCGGTTAGATTGAACATACCCAACGCTTTGTTGGCGCTGGCGACGTCGTTGTCGCCCTGGAGCACCGCAATACTCACCATGTCCTGGTTATTTTCGGTCGTGGTGAACACCTTGGATTCCCGTGTCGGAATCGAGGTGTTTTTGGCGATGATCGGGCTGAACCGGTCTCCAGCCACGCGGATACCAAGGTTGAGGGGAGTCACGTCCAGAAGGATGACCTCACGGACCTCGCCTCCCAGGATGCCCGACTGAATCGCAGCACCCACCGCAACCACTTCGTCTGGATTGACGCCCTTGCTGGGTTTGATGTTGAAGATGTCTTTGACCTTCTCCTGAACCAGCGGCATGCGCGTCATGCCGCCCACAAGGAGGATATCGTCGATCTTTGACTTGGTGACGCCAGAATCCTTCAACGCCGTGCGACACGGAGCCTCAAGGCGCTCCACGAGGTCGTAGACCAGGTCGTTGAGTTGTGACCGAGACAGGGTCAGCGAGAGGTGTCGTGGGCCGTTTTCGTCCACCGCCAAGAAAGGCAGGTTGATGTTGGTGTCAGTCAGCGTTGAGAGTTCGCATTTCGCGTTTTCCGCGGCTTCCTTCAAACGCTGCAGGGCCATCTTGTCGCCCGAAACGTCCACTCCGGTCTCGGCTTTGAATCGTTCAAGCAGGAAATCCAAAATGGCGCGGTCAAAATCTTCACCACCGAGTTGGTTGTCGCCACAGGTCGCCATGACTTCGAACACGCCGCCTTTGAGCGCGACGATGCTGACATCAAGCGTGCCGCCACCAAGGTCGAACACGACGAGAGTCATGTCCTTGTCTTTGCCAAACCCATACGCGAGCGCCGCTGCGGTGGGTTCGTTGATGATGCGTCGCACGGTCAGGCCGGCAATCTGGCCCGCTTCTTTGGTCGCGCTGCGCTGAGCGTCATTAAAATACGCAGGCACCGTGATCACGGCCTCGGTGATTTCCTCACCGAAATAATCTTCGGCGGTTTGTTTCATCTTTTTAAGGATGAGCGCGGAGATCTCCTGTGGACTGTACTCCTGGCCATTGACCTCGACCCACGCGTCTCCATTGGTGGAGCTCTTCATCTTGAACGGAAACGACCCAAGGTAGTGTTTGACGATGTCAGAGTTGTACGTCTGCCCGATCAATCGCTTGATGTCGTAAATGGTGCGCTCGGGATTGATGATCGCCTGGCGTTTGGCCTGTTGGCCCACAAAGCGCTCCTCACCTTCGGTGAAACCCACCATAGACGGCGTGGTGCGTGACCCTTCGCTATTTGGCAACACCAGCGGTTCCCCGCCCTCGATGACGGCAACACACGAGTTCGTGGTGCCAAGGTCAATTCCGATTATTTTTCCCATTCATCTTCTATGTGGCGAGGGGCCGTGCCGAAACGGCACAGCTAGGTTTCATGAAATCTACACGATGATGGGCTCGGCCCATCATTTTTTGAACAAATTCTTGATGAACGAACCAGGCTCTGACGTGTTTCGCTTGTCACGCATCGCCACAAATCGAAGCTCACGTTCGGCTTCCACACAACCGGGATTGAGTTTCAGCGCTCTGTCGTAATGTTTTACAGCCTTATCGGTATCATTACGAGCTTTCCAGATATGGCCCATGAACAGATAGGCATCCGGGATCGCCTGCCGATGTCCACTGAGCAAAACCTCGCGAAGAATTTCTTCGGCGACTTCATGTTTGTCGGGCTGAAGTTTGAAAAGCAGATAGGCGTAAAACGTCTGATAAAGCGGCTCATCGGGGGCCAATTCATAGGCGAGCTTGATGTCTACAAATGCCTGCGGGAGCTTATCCTCTTTGAAGAGTCGGTATCCTGTGTTGAACGCGTCTTTTGCTGGATTAGGGGCATTCGGGTGATTCACAGCCGATGCCTTTTTCATCAAGACTTTGAGCTTGGCTCGACGTTCCGCCTCGGGATCGACGATGGGTTCCGCCGCGACAGGCTCCGGTGACTCATAGGCGTCGGAAGCCTCGCTGAGCTCTGTTTCAGAATCGATACTCAGGCCGTGGGCCGAGTTTCGCCGGCGAGATCGTTGTTCCTGTTTTTGCCGGAATCCGCTCAGCCGCTCGATTCGAGACTGAACGTCGGCTTTGGGTCCTGGATCGACCGCCAACACGGTCGATGTTGGAATCCGCTCGGCAAAAGCACGAGACGGCTCAGGACCGGCTTCCGTCGATCTCGCCACGGGACTGATGATCGGGGTGTCTACATTCGTGAGAACGCGCGCGGTGCCCGTTTTTGAAACTCGAACAGGCGAAGCGGCCGAGGCCGGCGGGGCGACTGTTTGATCGCCCTTTTCGGCTTTCAGAAGCTCGGAGTAGGTGACCTTGACGAGGATGAAGATTTCTTGAGCCAGCTGCTTGACCCGTCCCGAGACGTTTCCGCCGTAAACGTCGGGATGGTATTCTTTGACCAGCGTGTAAAAGCGCTCTTGAACAACGACTCGGCCACAGCCTTCCCAGAGACCGAAGATCCGATATTTCGACTGAGCCCTCATCCCCATCAGAGCATCTTCGAGTTCGTTTTCGAGTGCGGTCCGATCTTCGCTCGACGCGCGAAACGCTTTGGTTTGCTGGCGCGCGACCTCGTCGACTTTTTCCCGCGCCAGTCGAATATCTCGAGCGTAGGTGAGCAACGCTCCTCGAATCGACGAGGAATCGTGGGAGTAGATGATGTCCGTGTTCACCGCGAAATAGGCGGCCTTGAACGCCTCTTGTGCCAGAGACCCCATCTTGGTGAGCACTCGGCTCCAAGAGGAACGGCCGTCCACAACACGCATCAATGCATGCAACGCGGTGAATTGGTCGAGGCTGTCCTCGCGTTCTTCCCAATGGTTGGTGGGCACGGGAAAGCGTTCCATCCAGGAATTCATTTCGTTCATCAGCGACTGATGAGGAATTCGCGAGAGTCCGCGCTCAATCAGTGCGAGCGTGGGCTCACGGGTTCCAGCAGGAGCCGAGGTATCCGTGAACGAATAATCGCCTCCGACCCACGAAAAAATACCGATCACTTCCGCAACCGACGCATATCCGGGTGCGATCTTGACGAAGCCCTCGTCAAACGCGATCTCGGCGGTGCGTCCACCGGCATGAATTCTCAGGAATCCCGATGCCTTACGTACATGGCAGGTGTAGAGCAGTCGCGTGATCGAGACGTGGCTTAGTTTGCCCTGAGCCAGCTGAGGCAGCTGAACTTCAAGCTGCAAGATATGATTGGACTCGATGCTTTGATCTTCAGCATTCCGAGACGAGGCATTCTGAGCAGCAAGCTCAGAGATCTGAGAGATTCGTCGGGCGAATTGATCTTTGCCCCGCGACATGTCGATCGTTTCGCTCAACGAACGAAGACTGCCGTGAAGTTCCTGAGTCGCGGGCGTGGACTGACGCACCATCAGGCAGCCAAAAGTGTTCTCGTTCGTAAGGATATTATCGATCGTGATGAACGCTTCTAGATTCTCAGATTTCAGGCACTCGTAGTCCATGCATACGAGGTCAAAGCGCTCTTTGAAAAGCGTTGCCTGGCCAATTCCCCATTGTGTGACGACACTGAATTGGTTTTCGGCCCCGACGTGGGTTTTTACCAAATCGGTGAGCCTGGGTTCTGCGCTGATGATCAATACACGCATTATCAACTTACTCGGGTGTGCTGCTGTCGAGATAACCTAGCCGCCGAGTTCCTTTATCTGACGCAAAAGTTCGCGTCGGGTGGCAGTCGGGACATCTTTATCTTGAGTTCCTTGAAGGTACTTCTCGAAGGACTCCACCGCCAGCGATCGCTGACCAAGGTCTTTATAAAGATAGCCCAGGGTTCGAAACACCTCGGGATCATCATAACCTTGTTTGACCGCCATTTGAAGACGCTGCGCACCTTCGCGCTGTCGGTTGGCATAAATAAACGCCATTCCCAACATGTACTGCGCTTCCGCATGTTCTGGCTGGTGGACCAGAGCCTTCGAAAGGTTTTCGATCGCCTTGGTGTAATTCTTATCGTTAAAACTCGTCTGCCCCATGGCGAGCAGAGCATCCACAAGGTCGGGGGCCAGCTCCAGAGCCCTCTCGATGTCTTTGCGGCCTTCAGCAGCGTAACCAAGTTTGCTCAGCAAACGACCTCGATAGATGTACACGCGCGGGTTCTCGACGCCAAACGCGGGATCCACGGCTGTGGCCTTGCGATACTCGTCGAGCGCCTGTGAATCACGTCCAACCGTTTCAAGGGCTCGACCCATGAAGAATCGGTAGGTCCCACGATTGGGTTGATAGTCCAGAACGTGGCGGAAGATCTTGAGGGCCTGCTGCGTATCACCTTGTTCAAAGGCCGTACGTCCCACGTAAAAATACGCGTCGTGGAAACGGGGATCGATGTCGTACGCTTTTGAGAAGTCTTTGAGAGCAGTCTCGTAATTTCCACGGTCGAAATGAATTCGACCTCGGATATAGATGTACTCCTGACTTTTCGGGAATTGCTCGATGACCTGATTGATCTCGTCGATCGCGCGGTCAAAATCCTTGGATTGACGATATGCATCTGCAAGATACGCCGACAAGCGGACATCCTGCACCCCTTCGCTCCGGGCTTTTTCGAGAAGAACTCGGGCCTCGTCAAACTTGTTCTCCTCAAGGAGAAGTTTTGACAGTGCAAGTCGCGCTTCCCAGAAGTTGGGGTCGAGACGAAGTGACTCGCCGTACCACTGAGCGGCCATGTCTCGTCGGTTGCTCTGGTGATAATAACGCGCGACTTCCAACGCGACTTCGGCGTCGATCAGCTCCGATTGGTCCACGACTTTCTTGATGTAGGACTCGCCCTTCATCAGGTCTTTGTCCATGCGCCAGGTCAGCTGAGCCAGCGCCGTTTGAGCCGTAAGGAGTTTGGGATCGATCTCCACCGCACGTTCAAACGCTTTCTGGGCTTGCAGGAAATCCCCACGGTCGCGATTCAGACGGCCCAGATAGAATGGGAACCGTGCATCGTCAGGAAAAAGCTTCTGGGCTTCTTCGAGTTGATCGATGGCGGCTCCCCACTGCTCAAGTCCGATATGCGAGCGAACGATTCCGAGCATGACCTCGGGTTCGCGCTGGCCGAGGTTCTTGTTCGTGGTGAAGAAATTTAGCGCTTCTTTGTATTTCTTGGCGCTTTCGTACTCAAGTGCGAGTGCCCGTAGGGTCTCGGTTCGAGTCGGGTCAACCTTCAAAGCCTTGGTGAATGCGTCGATCGCGGCATCGCTTTGTCGCTGTGCCACATAGACCTGACCCGCAATATGCAAAGCTTCGGAGCGTTCGATGCCGCTGGCTGAAGTCGCCATCTCACCGTTGACCATCTCGACCTGAGCCAACGCGTCTTTGAGTTCACCCTGCAGATAGAGCAAATGGGCCAATTTCACATGCGAAGCGACGTGAGTTGGCGATGCCTTGATCGCCATCTGGAAATACTTTTGCGCCTCTTCCTGGCTTGAGAGCGCGGCCAAACGCCCCAACCAATAACTTGGAAGAGGGGATTTTGCATTCGCGTCCGCGGCTCCCTTCAGCGCGATGGTCGCGCGCGAAATCAGAGGGTTCTGCGGAGCCTCATTGACGGCGATCGCTTCATTTCCTGCGTCCGCGCCTGCGTCTACATCACCTGCGTCCGCATCGTTTACAGCCATTCCAGCATCGACATCCTGCACAACCGGAGTCGGCGCTTTGTCGAGTTTGAGCGTGCCCGCTTTGATGTCTTTTTCCAGCGTGGTGACGTCGGCGATGCCCATCATCAGATTGGCCAAGAACACCTGCTCACCGTCGCCGGCAAGAAGAGGCTCCAGATAGGCTCTCGCAGCGTCGCCATTCCCGGCTTGAGCTTCGAAGGAGCCGCGCGCAAGAGCGTCCCAACCGCTGGTCGCGTTTTTGAGTTTCGCCGCACGGTCCGTGGCACTTTTTAGGATCGCCTCGTCGGTGTATCGGCTCAGGAACAAGGACTCAACGACAAGAAGTTTGGCGTTATTCTCTGCGTCCAACTGCCCCTTCGTTGCCTGATCGATCAACGTGGAGAGGTCGCTGAAATTATCGGGGCTGACGCTCGCCAAATCGATTTTCACGGGTCCTTGTTGGACCGCCACGGGCGCGTCGGGCGTCTTGGTGTCGTCGGCAAAGAATGAATAAGCGAAATATCCACCCCCAAGGAGTACCGCTGCGGCGAGCACTCCAGCCGCAATCATGACGGGTTGACGTTTTCGGTCTTCGTCCACCACCTGAGATTGTGTGACCTGTGCGTTTTCTACGACCGGTTGCTCGCGGATT
>JBFFMO010000024.1:0-15142 GCA_041554035.1 Allomicrovenator sp.
AAATAATGACGGAATTTCCGGCCGCCCTAATCGGGTCTGGAGCAAATCGCTTTCTAAAGTGGTGATGGGGCGATTTGGTTGGAAATCAAATCAACCCGACCTCTACCAACAAAGCGCCTCGGCCTATGTGGGCGATATGGGAGTGGGGTCTCCCGGTTATCCCGACGAAAACGGTGACATTGAAATCGAAAAAGAGATCGTGGAATCGGCCGCGTTTTACGCGCGGTCGCTAGCTGTACCCTCGAGCCGACTCTCCTCGGCTCGAGGGCGCAAGCTTTTCGAGACTGCGGGCTGCGACGCGTGTCATACCCCCGTCTTGTCCACGGGAACCTCCAAATGGGAATTCCTTGCTGACCAGGAATTCGCTCCTTACACCGACCTGCTTTTGCATGACATGGGCGAAGGTCTTGCGGACGGCAGGCCCGATTATGAAGCGACGGGGTCGGAGTGGCGGACCAGTCCTCTATGGGGCATTGGTTTGACGCAAACGGTGGCTCCAGGCGCGACGTATCTGCATGATGGACGAGCGAGAACCATCGCTGAAGCGATACTTTGGCATGGTGGTGAGGGAGAGGCGTCAGCCACAAAATTCAAAGAATTTTCAGCCGCCGACCGCAAAGAACTTCTGGCGTTCGTAAATTCGTTGTGAAGATGTGATGGGTCCGTCAGGCTTGCGACTTGCGACTGGTCCGTCAGGCCAGGCTTGCGATTTGTGACTGGTCCGCCAGGCTCCAGCCAGGCTTGCGACTCACCGCTCACTGCCAACTGCTCACTGTGTATTGTTACTCGTGGGTCTGGCCAGCCCAGAGGAAATCTTCGAAATCGCCCCAGGTAAAGGTACCCATCTCAAACACGGTGTCTTCCCCGGCATCCTCTTCCGCACCAATCGTCACGCTGCCTTCAGCAGCCGGAACGGCCTCGCCGGCCAACGTTGCCCTCATGTCGTCGCCGTCTTCCCAACCGCCGACGCTGCCGATGACGGCGCATTCCAAAAATGAAACGGGCTCGAAATTAAACCATCGCCCGCCACTTGGGGAATCGACACCAAAGGACCGGTCTTCGCCGTCCAATAGACCAGCAGAGCGCATGTCATCCAAATCAGAAATCTGTTTGGTGATGTAGGTCTGCCAGGCCTGGAAGTCACCACATGTGTCTTCCTTGATGTCGCCTTCAGGCTGTGGAGAAAACGCCCCCGACAACAGCGCGCCAAGCTGAGCAAGGCTGATGCCTTCTTCAGATGCGTGCTGGGTCGCAAGCGTTCGCAAAGCCACCAGATAGTCGTGAAGCGACGGCTGATGGGCTGCGTGCTGGGCTTTAAGGTCGGCAACTAGGCGATAGAGATCGCGGTTGGTCTTCAACGCGGTCGGCATGGACTCTCCAAGACTCGAATTCTGCTAATCTTCGTACCTTGTGTCGAGTCGGCCTGCATTGCAACTTGGGAATGGTGGGCCGGCAGATAGCGGCGCAGTAGTAAGTGGCAATCGATTTGTATAGTCTGCCGCCTCAAACGACGTCGGAGCACACCATGCGCGCGAACCTCTTACTCTTCTTGGTCCTGATCGCGGCCTGTACGGACGACACGGCCTCCGTGTCGACCAATAATCGTAGCGATACCGGGACTCCGATCTCTGACATGGGTTTGCCTGACGTAAGCGACACCGCGACAGACGTCACGAACACAGGCCTTGTGGACGGAGAAGCCTGCGCGCTCGATGCCGAATGCCTCTCAGGGCTGTGTGCAGACCTCGTTTGCACCGCAATGTCGACCTGCGAAAATCAATGTGGGGTCGCCTGCTGCACCTCGGACGAAGCCTGCCTTTTCGATACCTGCACCGGTCTTGGCGCGGCCTGCTCGGAAACCGTGTCGTGTCCGCTGAACGAATATTGTGAACCGACCGTCAATCGTTGTGTCGACAAAAACGCCAACCCAAATGTGTGTGTATTTATCCCGCCCGTCGGTGTCTTTAATCCCACCGAGGCCTGGTCATGGACCGGCAGTCCGGATTCGCCGACCTACGACCAGGTCATGATGATGCCCTCGGTTGCCAATCTGACCGACGACGATGCCAGTGGGCTGATCGACCTGAACGACACGCCTGATATCGTTTTTGTGACGTTTCAGGGGAATGCCTACAACGCCGACGGCGTACTTCGCGTGATCAGCGGCGACGGCAGTGGTGAACATTGGAGCTCGTCGACTCTGCCCGCTCCGTTTTTTGTACGCGGAGGCACCATCGCCGCGTTGGCCGATATTGACGACGATGGAGTCGTAGAAATCCTTGTCAGCGCCGGACCCACCGCGGGTGGCGGTTTGTACGCGATCGAAAATGACGGGGTCATCAAATGGTATCAACCCTTGGTACCAACGCTCGGGTCATTGGGGCCCTCGGTCGCAAATTTGGACGGCGCTGGCCTGCCCGAAATCATGACGCCAAATATGGTCTTAAGTGCAACCGGTGACGTGATCTGCAATTTGCCGACCTCAAGCTCTCTGCCCTTCGCCATGGATATGGACCTCGATGGCGTGCTCGAGATCGTGCACGGAAACACGCTTTACCGGATGACCAACGCTGCGGCGACCGACGGCACGGGATGCACGGAAGTCCGCGCTGGTGCGCCCAGCGGATACACGGCTGTTGCCAATTTGGACGACGACCCCAATCCAGAAACCGTTGACGTCGTGGGTGGACAAGTCGTTTTATGGGACCATGACGGCACCGAAAAATGGCGATTCCCCATCCCATTGGACGAGCCCAGAATCCAGACCCTATTTGGCATCGACGATTGCAGCGTGCCTTTTCCTGAAGCCGGTCAGGCCTGCACCTCGAACACCCAATGCCAGAGCCCGCTTGGTCGCTGTTCGTCCGGGACCTGTCGCCTGAACTCCGCCTGCGTCCCAGGCGGCGGCCCGCCCACGATCGCGGATTTTGACGGTGACGGTTTGGCCGATATCGCGGTCGCAGCGCGTTGGTATTATTTTGTATTTCGCCAAGACGGCAGCGTCTTGTGGGCGCATTCGACCAAGGATTATTCCAGCGCTGTTACCGGTTCGTCGGTCTTTGATTTCGAGGGCGATGGCAAGGCCGAGGTCGTTTATAATGATGAACTATTTTTGCGTGTCTATCGCGGAGCCGGCACCGGCGTTGACGCAGACGGCGACGGATTTAACGACGCAGATATCTTGATCGAAATCCCAAATTCATCCGGGACACTGCTGGAATACCCGCTCGTGGTCGACGTCAATAATGACGGAAATGCCGAAATCGTGGTCGCCGCCAATAATTATTCGACCACCGGATCAACGACCAAAGGCATCCGGGTTTTTGCAGACGCCAGCGATAACTGGGTCGGGACACGACGAATCTGGAATCAACACGCCTACCACGTCACCAATATCAACGAAGACGGCACCGTGCCTTTGAATGCGAAGCGTAACTTCGAAGAGCCTGGCCTGAATAATTTCCGGCAAAATGTTCAGGGTGATGGGCTCTTTAACGCGCCCAACTTGGTCCCCGCAATCGAGGCGGTCACCGCTGATGACTGTTCGACCTCGCCCGTCGTGATTCGTTTCCAAATTCGAAATGAAGGCTCGCTTGGCGTCAGGGCCGGCACGGTCACGACCGCGGTTTTTGTGTCCAGAAACGGCGTCGAGACCTTGGCCGCAACGGTCACCAACACCAAGAATCTGGCGCCCGGTGCCTCCGAGACCTTTGAAGTTTCGTGGACACCGCCACAATCCTGGGTTGGACAGAAATTTGACGTTCGAATCGTGACGGATGACGACGGCATGGGTGTTCAACGCCACAACGAGTGCCGCGAAGACGACAACGAGACCACCCAACTTCAAGTGCTCTGCAAAGTGCCTCAATGATAGACACGGGGCGGTGTGCGCCGTATAGAACGTCAATCACCACGAAGGGTCTGAAATGTTAGGTAAAACAGTCATCGTCACGGGGTCCAACACCGGCATCGGCCGCGTGACCGCACTCGAACTCGCTCGTCAGGGCGCTGATATCGTCATGGCCTGCCGCTCCGAGGAACGCGCAGCCCCAGTCGCCGAGGAGATCCGCAAGGCTACCAACGCCAACGTCGAGTTCATGAAACTCGATCTGGGGAGCTTTGCGGGCATTCAAGACTTTGCCGATGCCTACCTGAAGACCGGAAAACCCATCGATGTCTTGGTCAATAACGCCGGCATCGCCGGTTTGATCGGCCAGACCAGCGACGGTTTTGAGATGCATTTTGGAGTCAATCATCTTGGCCCCATGTTGCTGTCCCATTTGCTCTTAGACAGGATCAAAGAGACGGCCGAAGCCTCGGGACATGGTCGCATCGTGAACGTAGCAAGCCGAGCCCATACACGGGTGCAAGGCATCGACTACGGCACGGTCAAACAGCGAACTCTGACCAAAACCGGTTTTCCAGAATATTCGGTGTCCAAATTAGGCAATGTTTTGTTCAACATGGAATTGGCAAAACATCTGGAAGGCACCAACGTTCATACGTACGCGCTGCATCCCGGTGTGGTCGCTTCTGATATTTGGCGGCGAGTGCCGGCGCTGGTCAGGCCGATCGCGAAACTATTTATGATTACGAATGAAGAGGGGGCCCAGACTTCGATCTACTGTGCCTCAAGTCCCGATTGCGCCGATGAAAGCGGCCTTTATTACGACAAGTCAAAACTCAAAACGACGGCCAACCACGCGACTTCCGAGGCCGCCCAGGAGTGCTGGGAGAAATCGATGGAGTATATCGGCAAATGACCAATAAACTCATCACCATCGGCCCCAGCCATTATTGCGAAAAAGTAAAATGGGCGTTCAAATTGGCAGGCATCGACTACGTCGAAGACGCCCACGCGCCGATTTTTCATATGCCCTATGTGAAGCTCGCCGGGGGCACCCGAACGGTTCCGGTCCTGAAGACTCCGACCGAGGTCATCGGCGACTCCACCGATATTCTGGCGTGGATTCAGGCGAAACCCGACGCTCGCTGGACGCCCTACCCAGAAAAAAACAGCGCAAAAATCCACGAGCTCGAGGACGAGTTTGATGAAATTGTAGGGCCACATGTACGCCGTGTTGCGTACTGGCACCTGCTGCCCAATAAAGCTTTGGCGCTGCGTGCGATTGGTGGTGATTCACCGAATTGGGAAACTAAAACGATCGATATGCTTTACGATCAATGCGTGAAATTCATGTACAAATCCATGAATATCCATGCCGATTCAGTCATCCGATCAAATACCAAAATAATGGAAGTCTTTGACCGAGTGGGCCAACGCCTGAGCGACGGTCGAACATTCTTGATGAACGACTCGTTGACCGCAGCCGACATCACGTTTGCATCCCTTGCAGCCCCGATACTGCTGCCAGAAAAATACGGCTGGACCCTGCCCAACATCGACGACGTTCCGGCAGGATTCCGCGCCGAAGTCGACCGCTATCGCGCCACCGCCGCCGGCGAATTTGCCCTAAGAATCTACGACACGCACCGGTGAGCAGTGAGCGGTGAGCGGTGAGCGGCTTGCAGTTTAACGCCAGCGTTGTGCTTGGTCCGCCAGGGCTCCAGCCTGGCCTTGCGATTGGTCCGCAGGCGTCCAGCCCGCCTTGTGATTTACGTTTGGTCCGCCAGGGCGACATCACCTGAGGCCTTAACCCTTCCATTTCAATCTCTCACCTGCTTTGTTATCATCAGACAAATCTGGACCAAATGGGGCGAATCTATGAAGCAATTTTGGCTACTCCCTATTTTGGGCATTTTGGCTTGTGACGCACCGCTTGAACCTCAAGCGTGGACCGTAGAAGAGGCACCCGAGTCTGCGTCGCCCGTGGAAACGACGAATGAACTGAAAACTTTTCCTTTTCAGGAATCATCGGAATCAGCCCTCGCTTCCATGGTCCCCGGTGGTACAGGTTATATGTTTGAGATTACGGATGTCTTTGACCAACCGGAAAAGCCCCTTGAATTGCGCTACTTGTCTGCTCTGCGTGATGCAGGAATGCAAACAGTTTGGTTGCGACTCCCGAAAGAGGTTTTTGGGTTCGAAGCAGCGTTTGAGTGTCCAGCGACATCTGTGGTGGTCAACTCAAGAGTACAAGTGGCGCCGGGTATCGAAGTGTCGTGTACAGTTGGCAGAACGAGGTCTTTCCTCGTCGTTGCGTTTTCCGGTGTCGAAGAACGCTGGGATCATACAAACCCACGTATTGCTATTGGCCTCACGCCCGATGAAATGCTTTATGAATGGCGCCTTAAGGGCTGGCAAGATAGAGAATTTCCGGAAATTTTCCAATTTGCGTACACTATTGACGCAGATTGGACCGAAGACAGTACTTACGGGGGATTCAGGCTATGAGACCGACTTGAATTTCCCGGCTCACCTTTAAGCCCGAGTCATCGTCAAAGACATCCGCAAGTGTGACCGAAATCATTCAACATCGCGCCCTGCATATTTCCGTTATGGCCGTGAAGCTTGCAGCACGACTGACACTGTTGTGAATCGGTCAACGACTGGCATTCTTCATAATAGGATTTTGGGGCCGATATGATCTGCTGCGAGACCCCGCCAACTCCAATCAAAGTAAATCCGGCACAAATACACGAGCAGAGCAAAAAGAGCACCATCACCACAGCGATGATAATGAGCGTGGTATTGCGTGATTTTTCTGGTGTTTCCATGATGCTCCTCTGGTTTTCGACCATGGTGGCCCTTCGCCTAAGACTTGTCCATCCATCGACAAAGTTGCAGCGATTTGTTAAACGCTTGGCGCATCATTTGGAGGCTTCATGCGCGGTCTTTTAGTTTTTTCGGCACTATTTTTGTTCGCCTGTGGCGACGAGCCAGCACCGGTCTCGATCGACGAACAATTCGTCGAAGGCGAGTCACCCAAAATCGGGCCGGCGGACGCACCGTCGATCAGCTTTCAAGAGTTTGAGGGGTTTGTGCCAAGCGCCGACCGCGCCATGACCCCACAACGACGATTGATCTCGTCCGATGCATCCTTCAAAAGTGTTTTTGGCGTTGATGCACCAGGCTGGGCCGACTTTTCGGAAAACTGGATGGTGTTTTACTCCGCTGGCGTACCTGATTCTGTCGGTGTCCGTGCCGATATCGAAAGCCTCCGTCTGTCGAGCACAGGAAAGAGCCTTCAAGTCGTGACGCGTGAAATGCTTCCTGATGACTGCGCCGTCGGCGTAGCTTCGGCGCCTGCTTGGACCCTCGTTCAATTTCAGAAACCAAATCTTCGTCCCCAAAGTGTTCGCTATTATGGCAGCACCGACCACCTGACATGCCAGACCTCCTGCGATGGGCTTTCCGCCGAACTCGAAAACGTCTCTCGTGGCCTCTGGTACATGAGCGAAAGCGATTATCCTTACGACTCTGTTTTCCATGTCGGCGCCGCCGATTCAATTTCGGATGATGCAGTCTTGGCTCAGACCTTGGGCGCCACCGGTCCGATCGAATCCGTTGATTTTGCCGAATGGTTTGACCGTAGAACCAATGTCGAGCCTGACGAAGACCCTTATTATATCGAACAAGCAGCCCAACTAAAATTGATCCGCGCCAGCATGGAGGCCAACTTGACCGACCTTCGTGTGGTGCGAATCGGTGAAATTCAGGTTCATATCTTCATCGTCGGTCGCACCTCCTGTGGCGACCTAGCCGGACTGCACACCATCAGCATCGAGACCTGATAGGACGAGGTCCGCAGGCCCTATGGCCTGCATGCGCTTGGTGCGCAGGCCCTATGGTCTGCATGCGCTTGGTCCGCAGGCCCTATGGCCTGCATGCGACTCGGCCCGAAGAATCTCCAATCAAAAAAGCAAGGGGTGAATCCAGTTCTGCACGGTCTTTGCGTCAGAATCCTCCTTGAACAACCCAGCGAACGGAACTAGAGTTAGCCCAGCCTAAGTTTTGAATGAGGCTGGTATAACTTTATGAATGACGTAGACGAAAAGCACACGAGTGCAGAAACACTGGATTCTCTTAAGGTCGGTGAAGACGCAAGAATTGTGGAATTGACCCATGGTTTTGCTCAAGCCGAAAGAGACCGCCTGATGGACCTGGGACTCACACCTGGTACCAAGATCACGGCTGAATTCCGCAGCATCGGTGGCGACCCAACAGCCTATCGTGTGCGCCAGACGCTTGTTGCTCTTCGCAAGAATCAGGCAGAGATGATCCTTATCGAGAAGGTGGCATCATGAGTGGAGCCGCATCATCGTGTGAAACATGTCCTGCTTTCCGCGCCGGGCACCTCGTGCGCCTCGGCGTCGACCTCAGCGAGGCTGAATTTGTCGTCGCGCTCGCCGGCAACCCGAACACCGGAAAAAGCACCGTCTTTAATGCACTGACTGGCTTGCGCCAGCATACGGGCAATTGGCCGGGCAAAACCGTGGTGCGGGCCGAAGGCGGATTTGAGTTTGCCAGCCGTCGCTACAAAATTGTCGATTTGCCAGGAACTTATTCCCTGCTTTCGACCAGCTCCGACGAGGAAGTCGCCCGCGACTTTCTGCTCTTTGGCCAGCCCGACGTCACGATCGTCGTGGTCGACGCCACCAGCCTGGAGCGCAACCTAAATTTGGTTTTGCAGGTCCTTCAAATCACGGACCGCGTGGTCGTCTGCCTTAATCTGGTCGACGAAGCCAAACGAAAGGGGATATCGGTTGATGAACGGGCGTTGTCACGAATTCTAGGGGTGCCAGTCGTCCCGGCATCGGCGCGCTACGGCAAGGGAATCGAAGACCTGAACCGTGCCTTGCACGACGTCGCGACCGGGACCTTTCAATGTCAGCCGCTGCGCGTGAAACCCGAGCATAAATTAAAAACCATCATCGCGCAGATGACCGAGCGAGTGGTTCAGGCGTTCCCAGGAATTCCGAACGCCCAATGGGTGGCGATTCGTCTGCTTGATGGCGACCTGCGCATCGAGGACGCCGTTCGTAACGGCGAGTTGCGCGACATGATGCTCGAGCGCTCGCCGTTAGAAGACGCTAAGGGCGACGCGACGATGCTGCTTGATGCCTCGAACAACTATCGCCAAGAAGTCGGCCAGAAGCTTCACCAGACGCTTGTGGAGGAGATTTACAAGCAAGCCACGGACATCGCATCCAAAGTCGTCGACCAGACCGGAAAAAAGGCGGCATTTGATTTTGACCGAAGCCTCGATCGCCTGCTCACGAGCCGGATTTTTGGTTTCCCAATCATGCTCATGCTTTTGATTGGCGTGTTCTGGCTGACGATTTCTGGGGCGAACGTGCCTTCTGCGTTGTTGGCCGACCTGCTGATTGGCACAATCCATCCCATACTTAAAGCCGGTGCCGTGGGTATTGGAATGCCGTGGTGGATGAGCGGGCTTTTGGTCGACGGCATGTATTTGTCGACCGCCTGGGTCATCGCCGTGATGTTGCCACCGATGGCGATCTTTTTCCCGCTTTTTACTCTGCTCGAAGATTTTGGGTATTTGCCCCGCGTCGCCTTTAATCTGGACAAGACATTCAGTCGCGCTGGTGCCCACGGTAAACAGGCTCTGACCATGGCAATGGGCTTTGGCTGCAACGCCGCCGGCGTAGTCGCGACCCGAATTATTGATTCCCCGCGCGAACGTTTAGTTGCGATTATCACGAATAATTTTGCGCTCTGTAATGGTCGTTGGCCCACGCAAATCCTGATTGCGAGCATTTTCCTTGGCGGATTGGTTCCGGCCCATCTGGCGGGTGTGGTTTCTGCGATGGCCGTGGTCGGGGTCGCTTTGCTCGGCGTCTTCCTGACCTTCGTCGTGTCCTGGGCGCTTTCTCGCACGATGCTTCGCGGCGAGACCTCGACTTTTAGTTTGGAATTGCCGCCTTATCGCCCGCCACGCGTGCTGCAGACCATTTACACCTCGCTTATCGACCGAACCTTGCTGGTGCTTCGCCGAGCGATCGTCTTTGCCCTACCGGCAGGTGCGGTGATTTGGTTGGTCTCGAATATCATGGTCGGCGATGCGACGTTGGCGCACCAAATTATCGGCTTCCTAGACCCCTTTGGCGCGGTCCTAGGACTGAGCGGACTGATTTTATTGGCCTATATTGTGGCCATTCCAGCCAATGAAATCGTGATCCCGACGATCCTGATGCTCACGGTCTTGGTGACCGGTGCCGCGGGCGTGGGTCACGGCGCTGGTGTCATGTTTGAGCTCGATTCGACGGCCGCCACCGGTGAGCTGTTGCGGGCGAGCGGCTGGACGCTGCTGACGGCCCTGAACCTGATGTTATTTAGTCTGGTTCATAATCCGTGTTCGACCACGATCTATACCATCTGGACCGAGACTCGCAGCGCCAAATGGACTGCCGTAGCGACCTTGATGCCACTCTTCCTCGGCTTCGGCCTCTGTTTCGCGGTCGCCCAAATCTGGCATCTCGTGGCATGAGCGATTAGCAGTGAGCAGCTAGCAGCTAGCAGTGAGCAGTGAGCAGTGAGCAGTTTAACGCCGACGTTGTGATTTGGTCCGCGGGCATCCTGCCCGCATTGTGATTTGCCCCCCGCGTTGCGAACTCCACGGCCTAAGGACGACTCGGCAACCCAGTCGCGTTTCCCTGCGCCTTTGCGGCCTTTTTCAAGTCACCAAGCGCCGTACCGCTCAGGCGTTCCGCGAAATTGAAAATCGTGAACTCTCGCCCGTCGGCCAAAACGAAGGTCACTGACTGAGATTCCCCACCCGTGGGCTGTGGGTCGTTTTCATTGATCGCCTGGACCTGACCAAATCGTGGATCATTATTCAGTTGCAGCACCATGTAGCCTCGTAGACTCACGGCGTCATTGACCCTCGTTTGGTCCAACGCAGCTTTGACCAAATCATCGAAATTCGGCGCTTCAGCCGAAGTCACTTCAAAGTCGTTTTTGTACTGTGAGGGTGGCGGAAGAGAGCCGTTGGCTTCGGTGTAGATGACCTTGGTAACGGCCGGGTGTTCTTCGTTATCCATCACGATTGGTTTTTGCACCTTGGGCTCCTCGTGTTCAGTCTGAGGAGCCATTGCGGCTGGATCAGAAGTAGGTTGGGGCTGACATGCTGCGAGCAAGCCTACAAATAATAACGCGAATTTCATGCGATCCTCTGTTTGGATATGATTTTGTGATTTACGACTGAACGATCATTAAGTTCAAGTTCTTGGATCAGGAATCGGCCAATTCACTCAGAATTACAGGGGTGAAAATGTGATGGAAGGAAGTTTTTTTATGTGGTTTCGCGGCACTTGGCTTGAGTGCCTGCTCAGCTGAAGACGACGGCGCAGAGGAAGCGGCTTCCCAAATGGCTGAAATTTCCGCAGATCCGATCGGCAGATGTTTTGCCTTGAAGGGGCAGGATACTTGCGAAAAAGACGAGAGTTGTCGATGCGTCCTCAAAAGTCCAAACGTGGCGTGATTGGAGGCGTTTAATCGTCAGAATCGAAAGGTTGAATTCGTATCGAGGCAACAATTCGGCTAAGTTGACGCCTCACGAATATTCGCAATTTTGGGTGGAGCAGAACGCGTGTTTTTTAAATCGGTTTTCGTTGCAGGTGTTCTGTTGGTTTTAGGCTGTTCCGACCAAAACACACAGTCTTTCAAACCAGACGCGGGTTTGGATGTATCGCAGGATATCGACACGATCGACGCACAGGCTCTGTCGGTGGAGCCGGATCAGGCTTTCGATGTCTTAGACGACACGGATGGGCCGCAACCGGTTCCTGATTATTGGGATTATGTCGTGAATCGGTGTGCGGATGTTGCTGCAGACTTGCCTTCGCAGCCGCAAGGCGCCGTCCAACCGCCGCCCGCTAATCTGACAGCGACGCTCGCCTGGCAAAGGTCGGATCTATGTCCGAACGAGTTTCCTGGTGTGTTTGATCTCGACAGCACAATTGGAACGCTAGCGATGGGTGAGAGTCAGGGGAAGACGGTGGTCTTTGAGGCGTTTGAATCTACATTTGCGCCCCTCGCTGGTTACGGTCTGAAAGGCATTGCCCGGCTTGACCCGGCAACTGGGTTGTCCCAAGGATGTCTTCTTCCGCCGAGCGAGAGTGGTGTTTTCGGCCCTCCTATGCATGTTGACCCACGCATGGGCGATTCACCGTTAGTGGTCTCTCTGACATATCAAGATGATAGCACTTACGAAACGAACCCTGTCTTAAGGTGGTGGTCGCCTTCGTGGCAAACGGACGAAACATTGCCAGTCCCCCCAAATGTGAGCGTGAAAACTCCAGAGTCATTTCTGCTATCAGATGGGCAGTTGCTGATATTCATCAGCCCAGAACGAATTGCCAGTGTGGATTCAGGTTCTGGTCAGCTGAATTGGGTCATGCGGCCGTCTGACCTACAGGTTGCTCTCGGTAAAGAATATCCGATTGTCGGACCGCTCTCGCGGCTCTTTACGAGTTTTGACCCAGCTACGCGACAGATTCATATCCAGGTGATTTCTGCGGAGTGGAATTCGATCAATGAGGGGGTCAACGTCACCATCAGTCATTGTGGCGACGTAAAGAAGACGAACGAGCCAATTCAGACGAGGCTCGCTTTTGGGAATGGTTTTTTGGAAATATCGCCTCTTGGATACAAGTACAAATTGCGCACTTTGGACGCAGCAGGCGATGTGAAGCTTAGTGTTCCCTCATGCGATAGCGTCATTTCACTTGAAAGTGATCGTGTTGCGTGTCTGACCACCCAGCATAAAACTCTTTCGCTTGCGGTCATTCAATGGCCTGACATAATTACAAACATTACTCTGGATGATTCATCTCGCCCCCACGGGGGCTTTGTAGAATACAGCCCGGCAGCGATTGCTTTGCGTGATCGTCTCATTGTCGTTCAGGCGACGTACGGAACACCGCTGTTGCAGAATTCCTACCAACGATTCAGTTTCGTCGATTGGGCCACAGGCGCTGTTATGACCCATGTTGACATTCCTATGCCCGAGGTCGGGGGAGGATGGAGTCCGGTGCGGGAGCCGGTTGTCGATGATCAAGGCAATCTTGTGATCAGCATGTATGGGTCCACGTTTGGTGTTGCCACCAACACCTCGGGCTTATCACCCACACTTTTTCCACGGGGCTTTTATCTGGGGCGAAATGGGAACCTCGGCGTCGCGCCCTGATACCGTATTGTTGAACAGAAATATCACAAGCCGGGTAGAACTGCCTTCGGCCGGTCTCGTGGCCCCAAAATCAGGCGGTGTTTCCCTGATGGATCGTCGCAAATCGCCATATCAGGACGACGACCTTGTTCTTTTATTTCTGTTGGCCTTGATTTTGCAAAACGTAGAAATAGGTGCGTTTGTTAACAGGCAATAATTCCAAGACCGTTGCGCCGTCTGAGGCGTAAATATGATTTACTAATCAGCCTATCGCACCCTTTTTATAATTTTGAGCAGACCTAAAGGGGAAACATGAAATCCAACGTATTTATGGTTATCGTGGCGCTTGCCGGATGTGGTTCCGACGATGCCAAAACGGTCGAATCTGACATAAACGTGTCATCTGACGCGGCAAACGACTCGCAATCGGACGCGGGGCGAGATGTCACGGTTGACGCCGATGTCTCGTCAGACATGTCGGATGACGCAACGGACATGGCGCCACATGTGAGCCTGATCGGCATCAGTGAGCGCACGACCTGCAAGAATCTTTGCGCCGACGAAGGAAAAGAGTGTGCTGCCTACCAGCACGTTTTGTTCGGTCTCATTTATGGGGAGGCTGAATACGGCCTAACGGGCGGCGCTGCCTTAAGGTGTGACCAATTCCCCGACGCTACGATGAATGACCCAGTCAACGGGGGAACGCTCGAGTTCAATGGAATGATGTGCGGTTGTCAATGAATCGCGACTATGTGCTTCAGATGCAAAATATAGCTGTCATGGGGTGTATTCAGCATTTGGTCCAAAAAAGTCAGGAAAATTCGGAGTAATTTATTTTTATTTGGTGTGAACTTCTTATTTCAGGCAGTGTGAGTCCAGAATTTCACTCGAAATGAAATACCACCACTGAAGAACTGGGGCGGAGATGAGAATATGGATTTTGATGTGTCTGGTTTCAGGCCTCGCCATGGCTTGTGATTCGAGTTCCCCAGTCGGAGAAATGCCAGTCGAAGTGTCGGTCGAAGAAGTGCCGATCGAAGAAGAGCCCATCGAAGAAGTGCCCATCGAAGAAGTGCCCATCGAAGAAGTGCCAGACGAGTGGAAAGACGCGAAGGATTGGGGCGAGGTGGCATCCGAAGCGCAGCCTGAGGAGTTCAGCGTCAGCGTGCCCTTTCAGCTTCGCTTAAGGCCTCGATCAAATCGACCCTTGGTCTCAGATTGGGATATCGGGTCCACAAATCGATCGTGGGAGCTTGGGATCGATGAATTGCAGCGTCCATATCTGGTGTTATCCACGGATGGTCGCGACTACCGAATGTTCAAGGCGCATCGCTCTGTTCCCTTAAATGAAGTGGTGGTGGTCGGCGCTCACTTCTTGGGCGGCTCCTCTGTGCGATTCTTCATCAACGGTGAGGAAACCAACGCCTACACCGAGTCAATCCCCCAAGCCATCAATCAACCATCTTCATCAGTCACGGTTGGTGCCAGAACCGGGGATCCAGGACTTTTCATTGATGCTGAAATCGCTGCTCCCATCATCTTGCCTGGATTGGGCGGATTCGAAGAAATATCCGACCGCATGGGCTTAAGCCCTGTGGCCCCACTTGCTCAGCGCCGTTTTATCGAACCACCGGTCGGATATACGTGGTTTGGGTATTACGACAAGCAGCAGATCGACTCGACCGGCAACCTAATGCTGGCGTTGCGTGGTGAGCCCGGAACGGAGAATAAAAGCCCGCAACCTCAGGACCAACGCGAGGTCGGCTATTTCGACCTTCGTGACGACTCTTGGCACGTCATCGCCACCACCTTCGCATGGAATTGGCAACAAGGCTCAATGCTTCAATGGCGCCCAGAACATCCTGATGAGGTCATTTGGAACGACCGTGAGGACTCACCAACACCCCGGTTCGTGACTCGATTGCATAATCTGGTCACCGGCGAGACCCGTACCTTGCCTCGCCCGATTTATCACATTTCTGCTGACGGGCTTTTAGCCGTAGGAACCGATTTTGGCCGGATCGAGGACACAAGACGTGGTTATGGTTATC